>VYDA01000696.1:1255-3601 GCA_009843665.1 Caldilineaceae bacterium SB0675_bin_29
CTCTACAACCGACGCGATGAACTGGGCAGCAGCATTGACAACTGGACGGATCTCGGCAAACGCATCGCCGAACGATGGTCCAACTGGAACGAATTGAAACGCCTGATGGTCTACGGCATAGAGCTACAGGACTTTGATGCCATTCTGGCCCAGGCTAACACCATTGAGCGGCAGCGCCAACTTCTTGAAGAGCCGGACCTGGTCGCGCCGCTGATCGCCAACCTGACCCAACTGCTGCGCGAAGAGCTCAATATACTGGATAGCGAATACGACACCTGCCACAAAAAAGGCATGCAGCGCCTTGCTACGGACAGCAATTGGCAGCAGTTGGAGCCCGAGCAGCGGAATCAATTGTTGTCCGAACAGCGACTCACCTTGTCTGATCGGCCTACAGTAGCAGTGCAGTCGACCAGCGATGTACTGACCACCCTGGACCGCTGCAGTTTGTCGATGTTTACCGACCGCGTTGCGGCGGTGCCCGGCCGCTATGACAATGTCGCGGTTGACGCTGCCGAGTTGTGCGAACCCGAAATTCAGTTTGTGAATGTGCCCCGCCGTACCCTTAAATCGGACGAAGAAATCGATGCCTGGTCAGATGAAGTAAAGGGCCAACTCAAGGCTGCGCTGGCCAAAGGCCCGGTATCGATCAGATAAAGGGCTGCCCCGACCATGCGAACCGCAGCCAATATCGAAACGCTGCTGGCAGAACTGGATCACTCCGTCGCCGATGATCTGGAGGATCAGGATCTCGACTTCAAGCAATGGAACCTGAAAAGTCGGAACAGCGCAGTAAAGGCAGTCGTGGAGATGGCGGTATGCATGGCCAACGGCGGCGGCGGCACTGTTGTATTCGGAGTAGCGGATAGAATACAGGGTCGTGACCAAGCTATTCTAGGCGTACCGCCGGAAATTGACCCGAACCTGCTCAAAAAGGCGGTATACGACCAGACTGATCCGAAGATTACTCCAGAATTCGAAGAACTGGCTGTGCCGGAGGGTACAGGCCGTTTGCTCTTGATGCAAGTCCACCCCGGCATGCCACCCTACACCGATACCGCCGGCCGAGGCACGATTCGTATAAGCAAGGATTGTGTGCCGTTAACCGGTACCTTGAGACGAAAAATCGGCGTGGAGACAGGCGAAACCGACTACACGGCAGAAACCGTCGTGAAGATGGACGCCTCCCTGTTGTCTGCTACCGCGCTGGAAGCTCTCCGGGATCAGGCCCGCAAGGAAAGAGCCCCGGACGATTTGCTGAGACTGTCCGATACGGAGTTGCTTGCCGCCCTGAACCTGGTCAAACGCGGCAAACTCACTCGGGCCGCTCTTCTGCTGGCGGGTACTGAGGCCACAATCCGGGAATACCTGCCCGGTCATAACTGGACATTCCTGCAAATGACTTCCGATACCGAGTACGGTGTCCGAGAAGATCGCGTTAGCGCCCTGCCCTTGTCCGTGCAGCGCATCGAAGAACTGCTGGTGCCCTTCAATCCCATCAGCACCTACATACAGGGCCTGTTTCATTATGAATACCGCACCTGGCCGGAAATTGCCGTGCGGGAAGCATTGATGAATGCGTTCTGCCATGCTGACTTGCGCATAGCAGGGCCAGTGATAGTCAAGCGCTATCCCGACCGGCTGGAAATCAGCAATAATGGGGGTTTTATTGCCGGCATAACTCCCGACAACATCCTACACCATCAACCCGCCGCCAGAAACCCTTTGTTGATTGAGGCGCTGACTCGACTGCGCTTGGTCAACCGCAGCAACCTTGGGATGAACCGAATGTTTTCCGCCTTGCTCATGGAAGGCAAGGAACCGCCACATATTCGCGAAATCGGCGAATCCGTTGTGCTGAGCTTTCCCAGAAGAGACTTGAATGCCGCTTTTCGCATGTTCGTCGCCGAGGAGAGCGGGCACGGGCGCAACCTGGGCGTGGATGAATTGTTACTGTTACGGCACCTGATCCAGCGCCCGGAAATAGACACCGGTACTGCCGCGACCCTTTGTCAACGAAGTGAAATCGAAATCCGCGAAAGGCTCTCGGCCATGGAGTCAGAGCGTTACATCGAGCACGGCGGCAAAGGGCGTGGAACCTACTGGTGTATCCACCCGGACCTGTATAATCGCTTTACCGGAGGCGATCAAGGTGAGGCACGCCGACGCATCGATTGGGAAGCTGCCAAAACCCGGGTGTTGAGCATTCTGATGGAGCGCGCCCGTCGGGGTGAGCCGGGCTTGAGCAATAAAGAGATCCGGCAGATTACCCGCTTTGATCGGAACCAGGCGCGGCGGCTCATGCAGGAATTGCTACAGGAAAATGCTGATCTCCGACAGGTTGGTGAG
>VYDA01000432.1:0-24610 GCA_009843665.1 Caldilineaceae bacterium SB0675_bin_29
TTTTGCCATCCGCGAGGGCGGCCGCACAGTCGCTGCCGGCGCAATTACCGAGATCATCCAATAGAGATAAAGTGGATTGTGGCGAGTGTATCACTCGCCACAGTTTTTGTTCCTGGGCCACGACAAGAGAGAAGACTACATGGCAAAGCAGAAGATCCGTATCAAGCTCAAGGCATACGATCATCGCGTCCTGGACGCATCGGCACAGCAGATCGTCACTGCTGCTGAGCAGACGGGCGCCCAGGTGGTAGGGCCAGTGCCTCTGCCGACGAGGATCGAGAAGTTCACAGTGATGCGATCGCCGTTCATCGACAAGGACAGCCGTGAGCAGTTTGAGATTCGCACTCACAAGCGTCTGATCGATGTGGTGGATCCAGGCAACAAGACGATTGAGAATCTCACACGTCTGAATTTGCCGGCCGGCGTCGACATCGAGATTAAGCTATAGGGCCCAAGTTGCGGCCGCAGGCGGAGAGGACCGTGCAGAGTGGTTCTGCGCCGGCTGGCCGGTGATGGGCCAGGTTGGGCAATATGACGGTCGGTCGGGGTCCGGTTGATCGCACTGTCAGTCGTGGAGGAGCAAGTGAAAGGGATATTGGGCCGCAAGGTCGGGATGACCCAGCTATTTGATGACAGCGGCGCGGTGGTGCCGGTCACGGTAATCGAAGCCGGTCCCTGTTATGTGACGCAGGTGAAGGCTGAAGATACGGACGGCTACGACGCAGTCCAGTTTGGCTTTGAAGAGGTGGTGGAGCGCAAGCTGACGCAGGGCCAGCTCGGTCACCTGAGGAAGGCCAACGTGCCGAAGCTGCGCTTTGTGCGCGAGCTACGGTTGCCGAGCGCGGCGGAGCATACGCTGGGCGATGTGATCAAGGCTGATGTATTTACCGAAGGCGAGTTTGTGGATGTAACCGGCACGTCGAAGGGGAAGGGCTTTGCCGGCGCGGTCAAGCGTCACGGATTCCGAGGCGGACCGAAGACCCATGGGCAGTCAGACCGACACCGGGCGCCGGGTGCGCGCGGTGCAGGCACGACTCCGGGCCATACTTTCCCCGGCTCGAAGGGCCCAGGACAGATGGGCAATGAGCGCGTTACTGTGCAGAATCTGAAGGTCGCTCTGGTTGATGCGGAGCGGAATCTCATCGCCGTTCAGGGATCGGTACCGGGCCCAAACAAGGGGTTGGTCATGGTTCGGACGGCGGCAAAGGCGTAAGACGGGGGCGGCCGGTTTCTTTCATTTGCTCACCGGCAGCAACCGGTACGGAGGAGAAACGGTGGAAGTACCAATTCGAAATATGGCCGGTGAAGAGACCGGTCAGATGCAGTTAGAGGATACGGTATTTGCCGCTCCGATCAATCGTGGGCTGATGCACCAGGCTTTGGTGAGGCAGCTGGCGAACGCGCGTACGGGTACGCACAAGACGAAATCGCGCAGCGAGGTTCGCGGGGGCGGCCGTAAGCCGTGGCGTCAGAAGGGCACCGGCCGGGCGCGGCATGGCTCGATCCGGTCTCCCATTTGGGTAGGGGGCGGGACGGCATTTGGCCCCACACCACGCAAATATACCAAGAAGATGCCCAAGAAGATGCGCAGGGCCGCTCTGCGGAGCGCGCTGAGCGTCAAGGCAGGAGCGGACCAGATCATTGTGTTGGAGGAGTTGACGATCGAGGCGCCGAAGACAAAGGTGTTTGTGCAGACGCTTGCTGATCTAGGCCTGGACAGCGGTAGCGTACTGGTCATTTTGCCGGAGCCGGATATGGCTGTCGAGAAGTCGATCAGCAATCTGCCGCAGGCGAAGTCGCTTCTCAGCAGTAATCTGAATATTCAAGACCTGCTCAGCCATGACAGGCTTCTTATGCCGCAGGCCTCGGTCGAAAACATTCACGACTGGCTTGCCTGACAGCCGCCTTTTGCGGAGACAGGGATAGTTGGCAGCGGTTAGGAAGAACGGGTCAGCGATCGATACGAGGAGAACCAGATGCATGTTTATGAAGTGATAAAGCGTCCCGTAATTACGGAAAAGTCCTACGATGCGGCCGATTTCAACAATCAGTACACTTTTGAAGTGGACACGCGCGCCAACAAGCACCAGATTCGTGATGCAGTGGAGACCGCGTTCAGGGTGAATGTGGAGGATGTGCGGGTCATGATGATGCCGGCCAAGACAGGGATGCGCGGGCGGCGCAAGGTAGTGCGGAAGTCGCCCTGGAAAAAGGCGATTGTTACTTTGAGTGAAGGTGACAGCATCCAGTTCTTTGAGGGTGTGTAACGGCCAGGAGCCGGCGGGAGAAGCGGGAGCGGTTAATTTCCATCTTTCTCTTCTCGAACGGAGATAGATATCTATGCCTGTAAAGATATATCGTCCCACGTCTCCGGGGCGACGGGACATGAGTGTCTCGACATTCGAAACGATAACGCGGACGAAGCCCGAGCGCTCGTTGACGGTTGCTCTGAACAAGAAGGGCGGGCGAAACAGCCAGGGTCGGATCACCGTGCGTCACCGCGGCGGGGGACACAAGCGGCGCTACCGCATCATTGATTTCAAGCGGGACAGGTTTGGGGCTCCGGCGAAGGTCACGTCGATAGAGTACGACCCGAACCGCAGTGCCCGCATTGCGTTGCTCAGTTATGAGGATGGCGAGAAGCGATACATTGTTGCGCCATTGGGTGTCCAGGTTGGCGACGTATTGGAGTCGGGTCCGAACGCCGACATTCGACCCGGGAATGCGCTGCCGATTCGCAATATTCCGCCGGGCACGCAGATACACAACATTGAGCTGTATCCGGGGCGGGGCGCGCAGCTGGTGCGCAGCGCAGGCGTCTCGGCACAGCTGGTTGCAAAAGAGGGGCCGCGTGCGCAGGTGCGCCTACCCAGCGGCGAGGTTCGCTACATTGAGATGGACTGCCTGGCCACGGTTGGACAGGTATCGAATCCGGATCACAGCAATATTTCGTTGGGCAAGGCCGGCCGACGGCGCTGGCTGGGAATCCGGCCATCGGTGCGCGGTGTAGCGATGGACCCTGCATCGCATCCTCACGGTGGCGGGGAAGGGCGGTCGCCGATCGGTATGCCCGGTCCGAAGACGCCTTGGGGACAGCCGGCGCTGGGTAAGCGAACACGGCGCAATAAGAGAACAGGCAAATATATAGTCCGGCGGGGTGGTAAGCGTCGATAGCAGTGCAGTTGCAAACGTGGAGGAAAATCGATGGGACGTAGTCTGAAGAAGGGACCATTTGTCGAGCCGCGGCTACTGAAAAAGATTGAAGACATGAACCGGGCCGGAGAGCGGAAGGTGCTCAAGACATGGTCACGGTCTTCGACGATATTCCCGCAGTTTGTGGGGCATACGCTGGCGATTCACGACGGCCGCCGTCATGTACCGATCTATATAACGGAAAACATGGTGGGGCACAAGTTGGGCGAGTTTGCCCCGACCCGATTCTTTCGCGGTCATGTGAGGTCGGAAAGAAGCACGCGCCGGGTGTAGGACTACGGTCCAAGTCGAAAATCATTATCTTCCTCCATCCTGGAGATTGGGGAGCGGGTACGATGGAAGTTCGAGCAGTTACCAAGTATACAGGGATCAGCCCACAGAAGGCGCGCCTGGTATTGGATGAAATGCGGGGAAGGCCGGCGGAAGAGGCATTGACCCTGCTGCAGTTCATGCCCCAGCAGGCGGCCAAGGTAGTTGCGAAGACGCTGAAGAGCGCGATCGCAAATGGTGTCGAGAATTTCGGTTTGGAGGCTGATGAGCTTTATATCAGCCAGATCTATGCCGATCAGGCACCGAACCGGCGCTGGCGGCGTTTTGGTGCGCGCGGCCGATTCAAGCCATGGATTCGCCGGTCTTCGCACATCACGGTAGTGCTGGAAGAGCGATTAGACGAGGCGTAGTGGACGAACCGCGGCAGCAGGTGGTTAGTTGACCAGTTGCTCTGCACAAGGAGGCCCAATGGGACGCAAAGTACATCCGACCGGTTTTCGCCTGGGCATTATCAAAGAACACAAGAGCCGATGGTTCGCCACGGGGCCTGAATACGTGGATCAGCTGGCCGAAGATCGAGAGATCCGGGCGATGATTCATCGTGATGCGCCGCGTGCGGGCATCAGCTTCATCGAGATTGAGCGGCAGCCAAACCAGGTCCACGTGATCATCAACACGGCCAAGCCCGGGATTATCATTGGGCGCAAGGGCGCGAATGTAAACGTGTTGCGTGTTAACCTGCAGGAGCTGACGAACAAGAAGGTCAAGATCGACGTACGCGAGATAGATAAGCCGGAGACGGATGCCCAGCTTGTATCTGAGAATGTCGCTGAGCAACTGGAGCGCCGCATCAGCTGGAAGCGGGCGATGAAGCAGGCTGCGGGACGGGCGATGCGAACCGGGGCCGAAGGCGTCATGATCCAGGTGGCCGGCCGGCTGGGCGGCAGCGAGATGGGACGGGTCGACACGATCCGCGACGGGCAGGTTCCGCGCCACACGTTGCGGGCCGAGATCGACTATGGCACCGCCGAGGCGAACACGACGTACGGCGTGATCGGCGTGAAGACGTGGGTCTATCACGGTGAAGTGCTGCCGGGTGAAGAGTACCATGCCCGCTATGCGGAGATGGCGCTGACCGAGTAGCGGCTCCTGCCCGATATGGGCGGGGCTGGACCTAACGAAGCGGGATGGAGAGCAGAAAATGTTGATGCCAAAGCGAGTAAAGTTTCGCAAGATGCACCGCGGTCGGATGCGGGGAACCGCAACGCGGGGCCACCGGATTGATTTTGGCACGTACGGGCTGCAGGCCACGGAGCCGTCCTGGGTGACGAGCCGGCAGATCGAAGCGGCTCGCCGTGCAGTTGTCCGCTATGTGCGGCGCGGCGGTAAGTTGTGGATTCGCATTTTTCCGGACAAGCCGGTTACGGAGCGGGCGGCCGAGACCCGAATGGGTTCTGGCAAAGGGAACGTCGATCACTGGGTGGCGGTAGTAAAGCCGGGACGCATGGTTTTCGAGATCGCCGGTGTTGATGAGGCGCAAGCGCGTGAAGCATTTCGACTGGCCTCACATAAGTTACCGATGGGAACACAGTTCGTCGCCCGGGAGGACATCTGACGTGAAGGCGAGGAGGAAAGCAAGATGAGGGCACATGAGCTACGCCCGCTCACGGAAAGTGAACTGTACACCCGGCTGGACGAGGGGTACCAGGAGTTGTTTAATTTGCGTTTTCAGAAGGCAACAGGGCAGTTGACAAATACGGCGCGCAAAGGTCAGGTCCGCCGGGAGATTGCGCGGATAAAGACGATTCTGCGTGAGCGGGAGTTGATGGCCGAAGAGGAAGAGGAGTAAGGGAGATGCAAGAGCGCAGACGCGAGTTGGTTGGCGTGGTCACCAGCGACAAGATGGACAGGACCGTGGTCGTGGAAGTAGAGCGGACTGCGCGCCACGCCCTGTATGGCAAGGTTGTCAAGTCGCATAAGAAATACAAAGCGCACGATCAGGACAATGCCTGCCGGGTTGGCGATACGGTCCAGATTCGTGAATGCCGGCCGATCAGTAAGCACAAGAAGTTTTATGTCTCGAAGATTCTAGACCACGCGGCTGTTGTCTAGTTCGAGGCGCGCCGGCAAGAGAAGGGGTATGGAGCCATGATTCAACAAGAGAGTCGCCTGCGGGTTGCCGACAATACGGGGGCGAAAGAGTTACTGACGATACGGGTCCGCGGAGGGAGTACGCGGCGCTACGGTGGGATTGGTGTCGTAATCGTAGCGACGGTCAAGTCTTCCAGTCCGACGGCGTCGGTGAGAAAGGGAGAGATTGTGCGGGCGGTAATCGTGCGCACGCGACGTCCGGTGCGGCGGAAGGACGGGAGCTATATTCGTTTTGATGAGAATGCCGCCGTACTGATTGATGACAACAGGAATCCACGCGGTACTCGAATCTTTGGCCCGGTTGCGCGGGAGTTGCGGGACCACGGGTATATGAAGATCGTGTCCCTGGCACCGGAGGTGCTCTGAGGCGTAAAGGAGACCAGGCTTCAGGTTGGGCGGGCCGGCGGACGGTATCGTACAGGATTTGAGGAGAAGAGGGGATGGGCGTAAAGATCAGAAAGGGTGACCTCGTAGAAGTGATCGCCGGCAATGACAAGGGGCACCGGGGTGAAGTCCAGAGCGTAATACGCAAGAAGGACAGGAAGGGCCGGCACGATCCGAACCGGGTGTACGTCATTGTGGCGGGCGCGAATTTTGTTACGAAGCACCAGCGCCGCAGTCCGACGGTGCGTACGCAGACCGGACGCATCGAGTTGGAGGCGCCGGTACATATCAGCAATGTCGCGCTGGTTGGGACCGACAACGAAGTGACTCGCGCCGGCTATCGATTTGAAGGTGAGGACAAGATCCGAGTGGACAGGCGTACCGGTGAGTCTCTGCCTACCGGGAGTGAAAGTTAGTTCAAGGGTCAGAATGACGGCCTGATGCCGCCAAGGGCGGTAGTTGCGGGCGAGGAGTTAAGAGAGATGAGTGAAGCGGCCGTAATGCCGACGCAGAAGCCCCGGTTGAAGGAACGTTTTGACAGTGAGATCGCGCCGGCGCTGATGACGGAATTCGGTTATACCAATATTATGCAGGTGCCGCGGGTTGACAAGATCAGCGTAAACATCGGCATGGGAGAGGCGATCACGGATGGCAAGACGATCGAGCGCGCCAGCCATGATCTGACGGTTATCACGGGGCAGAGGCCGATTGTTACGCGGGCGCGCAAGTCGATAGCCACTTTCAAGCTGCGGGCAGGGATGCCGATCGGTGTGAAGGTGACGCTGCGCGGCCGGCGCATGTGGGATTTTCTGGACCGTCTGATCAGCATTGCGTTGCCGGCACAGCGTGATTTTCGCGGTATCTCGCCTGACTCTTTCGACGGGCGGGGCAATTACAGCCTGGGCCTACGGGAGCAGCTGGTCTTTCCGGAGATCGACTACGATGAGATCGACAAGGTCCGAGGGATGGAAGTGACGATCGTTACGACAGCGGGAACGGATGAAGAAGGCCGGCGGCTGCTGGCCATGATGGATATGCCGTTCCAGCGGCGGTAGTGAAAGTAACCATATAGAGACAATATTCAAGAAAAGACGGTGGCTACGTAAAGAGAGTAGCTGCGAAGAGGCAACGGCTACGAAGATGAAGGAGAGAGCTGTCTGTGGCTAAGAAAAGTATTGTTCTGCGGGAGTCCAAGCGGAAGTATGAAGTGCGAGTGCGTAACCGTTGCTCAAAGTGCGGCCGCCCGCGGGCGTACATGCGCCGATTTGGCCTTTGCCGCATCTGTTTTCGTCGGGAAGCGCTCGAGGGCCATTTGCCGGGCGTAGTCAAATCCAGTTGGTAGAAGGACCAAGATTCAGCGCATCTGCCGGTGACAGTGCCGGCAGGGGTTGTGCTGCAAGATTCAAGAGGAAGCACTGGTTATGATGACCGATCCAATTGCGGACTTTCTGACGCGAGTCCGCAACTCGTCAAACTCCAGGCATCGTCGTGCGGTGATGCCCAGTTCCAAGGTAAAGGTCGCGATTGCGAAGATCCTGGCGGAGGAGGGCTTCATCAGCGGGTATTCGGTGACGGGTGACAAGACGCGGCCGAATCTGATCGTTGGGATGAAGTATTCCGACAAGGGGCAACCGGTCATTACCGGCATAGAGCGTGTGAGCCGCCCGGGGAGGCGGACGTATATGGGCTATCGAAGTATTCCGCTTGTCCGCAGTGGACTGGGAATAAACATTGTTTCGACGCCCAAAGGTGTAATGAGCGGAAGGCAGGCCCGGCGCGAGCGAGTTGGCGGCGAGGTCTTGTGCAACGTTTGGTAAAGTCGGGAGGATAACATGTCACGAATCGGGAAGATGCCGATTCCCGTGCCTGCCAGTGTGACGATTGATATCGTGCCAGGCAACGTGGTAACGGTGAAAGGGCCGAAGGGGGAACTGAGCCAGAAGTTCAACCGGGACATGCGGATTTCGAGAGAGAATGGCGAGATCGTTGTGACCCGACCGACCGACCAGCGCCAGCATCGCGCCATACACGGCCTGACGAGATCGTTGCTCAACAATATGGTGGTGGGCGTGACGGAAGGATTCCGGAGGATTCTGGAGATCCACGGCGTTGGTTACCGAGCGCAGCAGGAGGGCAAGAACCTGCTATTGCAGGTAGGGAAGAGCCATCCTGTGGAGTATGCGCCGCCCAGCCCGGACGTAGAGTTTGAGGTATCTCGTGATGGGCGCACGGTGACGATTTCGGGAATCAATAAGCAACAGATAGGCGAACTGGCCGCGAAGATTCGCAAGGAGCGTCCGCCGGAGCCTTACAAGGGCAAGGGCATCCGCTATCAGGGCGAATACGTGCGTTCCAAGGCAGGCAAGGCCGGGGCCGCGGCAGTATAGCCAGGCAGGGATGGAGAATCATGGCGAGAGCTACACGAACGGACGCGCGAAAGCGCCGGCATATGCGGGTACGGCGCAAGGTTTCGGGGACTGCGGCGCGGCCGCGGTTGAATGTATTTCGCAGCCTGAAAAATGTCAATGTACAGGTAATCGACGACCAGGCCGGCCACACCATTGTATCGGCTTCGACGATGGAAGCTGACCTGCAGGAGGTGCTGGCGGATAAGCTGAAGGTGGATCAGGCGAAGGAGATCGGCAAGATCGTTGCTGAACGCGCCAGGGCGGCCGGCATTGAGCAGGTAGTCTTCGATCGTGGTGGGTACCGCTACCACGGCCGCGTGAAGGCGGTGGCCGATGGCAGTCGAGAGGGTGGTCTCGTCTTCTAAACAGAGCAAGGAGAGAAGGAAATGGGACGTCGAGACCGTCGACGGGACCGCGAGCAGGAAGAAGAGAAGGATGAACTTGATGAGAAGGTCGTTCACATCGCGCGCACTGCGAAGGTGGTGAAAGGCGGACGCAGGTTTGCTTTTCGCGCGGTGGTGGTGGTGGGAGACAACAACGGGCGTGTCGGCGTAGGCGTTGGCAAGGCGCGCGAGGTCCCGGATGCGATTCGCAAGGCGAGCGAGACAGCCCGCAAGACGATGGTAGAGGTGAATCTGCTGGGTACGACGATTCCGCATGCGAGCCAGGCCAGGTTTGGCGCGGGCGAGGTACTGTTGAGGCCGGCCAGCCCCGGGACCGGCGTTATCGCCGGCGGCGGTGTACGTGCGGTGGTCGAGGCTGCGGGCGTGAAGGACATATTGTCCAAGTCTTTGGGGAGCGACAACATTTTGAATGTGGTGCAAGCCACCTTTGCATCGCTGCAACAACTGCAGGACTACAGAGTTGAGGCGCAAAGACGGGGCGTCGATCCTGAACAGTTGCGTCCCTTCTGGTACCAGGAAGATTAGATCCATGGAAAAGACGATTACGGTGAAGCTGGTCAAGAGCCCGATCGGCTACAACAAGCGTCAGAAGGCAACTGTTCAGGCCCTGGGGCTGCGGAAGATGAATCAGACGGTCGAGAAGACTGACAGTCCTACGGTCCGAGGGATGATCGCCAAGGTCTCTCACCTTGTCGAGGTGGTTGAGGAAACGGAGGCGTAAGCAGGCAATTCGGAGCTTTACCGGGTTGCTGCGGCTCTTAGCATTTGGCTGGAGTAAGGGAAACATGAGACTGCACGATTTGCGCCCGAACGAGGGCGCCACGAGAAACCGAAAGCGCGTTGGCCGCGGTACCGGATCGGGACGGGGCAAGACGGCCGGACGAGGCACAAAGGGCCAGAATGCCCGCGCCGGAAACGGGGGCCTTCGAGGCTTTGAAGGCGGTCAGTTCAGCTTTCTTCGCCGGCTGCCGAGGATGCGCGGCTTCAACAACCGCTTCAAGGTGACCTACACGCCCGTGAACCTCGACAGAATGGGGGAACGGTTCGAGGCCGACGCGCAGGTGACGCCGGAGACGCTTTTCGACACGGGGCTCTTGGGCGACAGCAAGCAGCCCGTGGTCGTGCTGGCGCGGGGAGAGATCGAGAAGCCGCTCCATTTGCAGGTACATCGGATCAGCAAGAGCGCAAGGGAGAAGGTAGAGGCCGCGGGCGGTACGGTCGACATTCTGCCCTTTGAAGTCAACAGGAATCTGCCGCGGTCTTAACTGTAGGGAGGTCGGGTTGGCGGCCATACAGGCGGCCTGGCCCGGTCGTATCTCTACGGGAGAAACTTTATGCTCGAAGCCGTACGTAATGCCTTTCGTTTGCCGGACCTGCGACAGAAGCTGCTGTATACGTTTCTGATTCTGGTGGCCTACCGGCTTGCCGCGCATATTCCTCTTCCCGGCGTCAATCGAGAGGTGCTGGATCAGATATTTCGTTCGACGGATCAGAACATTCTTCTGAGTCTGTTGAACTTTTTCAGCGGCGGCGCGCTGGCCCAGTTCAGCGTGATGGCGATGGGTGTCTATCCTTACATTACCGCCACGATTATCATGCAGCTGTTGACCCCGATCGTGCCCCAGTTGGAGGAGTTGAGCCGGGAGGGAGAACAGGGGCGACAGCAGCTGAACCGATACACCCATTATATGACGGTGCCGCTGGCGCTTTTGCAGGCCTTCGGTCAGGCGACGCTGCTCAGCCGTCCGGTGGGCGGCGCGACGACGGGTGCGGTGCTTGAGAACTGGGGCTTCACGGGCGAGGCGCTGCTTCCGTCACTGACGATACTGATCAGCTTGACGGCAGGCACGATGCTGGCCATGTGGATGGGAGAGTTGCTGACCGAACAGGGCATCGGCAACGGCGTATCGCTGATCATATTTGCCGGTATTGTCGCGGCGGCGCCAAGCCAGGTGCGTCTGCTGACACAACAGGGCATTACACAACTGCTGATTTTCAGCGTGATCACGGTGCTGACGGTGGCCCTGATTGTATGGGTGCAGGAGGGTCAGAGACGCATCCCCGTACAGTATGGCAAACGTGTGCGCACGATGCGCGGCAACCGGCTGATGATGGTCGGCGGACAGAGTACCTACGTGCCGATGCGGGTGAATACGGCCGGGATGATTCCGCTGATTTTCGCCCAGAGTCTGCTCATACTGCCGAACACCATGGCATCCTACTTTATTTTGCGTAATGACTGGGTCGGCTCGATAGCGAATTTCTTTTTCACTTCGTTCAGTCCGCAGAACTTTCTGTACTGGCTGTTCTATTTCATGTTGACGGTGGCGTTCACGTACTTTTATACCGATATCATGTTCCGGCAACAGAATCTCCCTGACACGTTGCAGAAGCAGGGAGGATTCATCCCTGGCATCCGACCCGGTCCGCGGACTGAACAGTATCTGAACGGTGTTTTGGGGCGTATTACGCTGGTGGGTGCGCTATTTCTCGGCCTGGTTGCGGTGCTGCCTTTTCTCGCCGGTGTGGTCTTCGGGGGAGGCGTCGGCAGTTTCAACACACTGATCATCAGCAGCACGGGTCTCCTGATCGTGGTTGGTGTTGTGCTGGACACGATGAAACAGATCGAGGCGCAGTTGATGATGCGCAACTATGAGGGCTTTATCCGCTAGCCCACCACTTTCTATGTTTCGCAGCGCACGGAAGAGGTGCCGATGAGCGACCGTATCTATCTGGTGTTGTTGGGAGCGCCTGGGGCAGGCAAGGGCACACAGGCCCAGTTACTGGAGGAGAAGCTGGGAATCCCGCAGATTTCAACAGGGGAGATCTTCCGGTTCAACTTGAAGAACCAGACGGAGCTCGGGCAGCTGGCGCAGAGCTATTACGACAAAGGTGAATTGGTCCCCGACGAGGTGACGATTCGGATGGTGGAAGCGCGTTTGGACCAGGAGGATGCCGCACAGGGCGCGATTCTGGATGGATTTCCGCGCAATCTCAGTCAGGCGCAAGCGCTGGACGAGATGACAGCTGCGAACGGGGGCATCGACGTGGTGCCCATGTTTCAGCTGGAAGACGACGTCGTGACGCTGCGCATCACCGGTAGGCGGGTGTGCCGCAACTGCGACAGGGTGTACCATCTGACGTTCAATCCCCCGCGCGGCGAGAAGTGCGACAGCTGCGGCGGTGAGCTTTACCAGCGCAATGACGATAAGCCGGAGACGGTCCAGAACCGGTTGTATGTCTACTATAAGCAAACGTCTCCACTGATTGGATACTATTTCGCGAAGGGCTTGCTGGAGGAGGTTGACGGCGCGAGGTCGATCGAGGAGATGCAGGAGCAGCTACTGGAGCGGTTGGCGTCGAGGAATATCGAGGCGGCGAAAAGCGCTATGTCGGCCTGACGCATGCGGGGCCTGGCTGTTGCCGGCGGCAAGTGCAAGATGAACGACGAAAGCATGATGACCCGACTCAGACGCAGACTGCACGGCAATGGGCGGCCGCGTCTCAAGGCGAGGCAGGAACAGGAACGTCCTGCGCCGGTCTTCAAGAGCCCGCGTGAGATACAGATCATGCGGGAAGCGGGTCGTATCGTTGCCAGAGTTCATGAGGAGTTTCGGGAGGCAATCAAGCCTGGGGTCAGCACTTTGGATTTGGACGAGCTGGCCGCGGCGACGATCCACGGTCATCGTGCGAAATCCAGTTTTCTGGGTTATCGCGGCTATCCGGCCAACATTTGTACGAGCATCAATGAGGAGCTGGTGCATGGGATTCCGAGCCGGGAGCGCGTGCTACAAGAGGGCGACATTATCAGCATAGATGTAGGCGTGTTCTACCGCGGCTTTGTGGGCGACAGCGGTTGGACATATCCTGTGGGCTCGATTGAGCCTGCGGCCGAAAGGCTGCTGCGGGTAACGGAGGAGAGCCTCAATGCCGGCATCAAGGCGATTCGTTCCGGCGGCCGTGTGCTGGATATCAGCGCGGCGGTGCAGAACAGCGTAGAGCCGAGCGGCTTTCACGTAGTGCGGGAGTACACGGGGCACGGTGTGGGTCGTGCGATGCACGAGGGGCCGCAGGTCCTGAACTATGTATCGGACGACACGGACGGAAGGGTTGTGCTGCGCCCCGGGCTGGTGATCGCGATTGAGCCGATGGTGCAGATGGGCACATGGCGGACGGAGACGTTGAAGGACAAGTGGACCGTTATAAGCGAGGATCACAGCTTGAGCGCTCACTTCGAGCATACAGTTGCGGTAACCAACAGAGGCCCCGAAATCTTGACGCGCATATAGCGATATGATACACTTGTGGAATTGCGTTACGACTTTGGGGGAGGGGGTTGAAGGATGAAAGTGCGGCCTTCGGTGAAAAAGATGTGTGAGAAGTGTTCGGTTGTGCGACGGCGAGGGGTTGTATATGTGATCTGTCAGAACCCGAAACACAAGCAGAGGCAGGGCTAGAAACCCAGGGGGCAAATGCCATGGCACGTATTGCAGGTGTCGACATTCCTCGAGACAAGCGGGTCGTTATCGCTCTAACCTACATTTACGGGATTGGCCGTTCGGTCAGCCAGGAGATTCTGGAGGCGACAGGGATTGACGAGGACAAACGCGTCAATGACCTGGACACGAATGAATTGGTCGCCTTGCGGGATTACATTGAGCGCCATTGTCGCGTCGAAGGGGATTTGCGGCGCGAAGTAAACATGAACATCAAGCGCCTCATGGAGATTGGCAGCTATCGAGGCCTGCGCCACCGGCGCAATCTGCCAAGCCGCGGCCAGCGCACGCGCACGAATGCGCGTACGCGCCGCGGTGTAAAGAAGACGGTAGCCGGGAAGAAGCGAGCGCGCAAGTAGCAGCAGATAATCGTCTGCGTATTTTTGGCGCAGGAACATCAGTTTAAGGAGAAACGATGGCTCGAACGCAGCGTCGTCGCGGTGGTCGTTCGTCCCGCCGGGAGAGGAAACACGTCCCGAGCGGTCAGATTCACGTTCGTGCAACATTTAACAACACGATCATCACGGTCACCGACCCCGACGGGGCGGTTCTGTGTTGGGCCAGTTCGGGCACGGCCGGTTTCAAGGGGAGCCGCAAGAGCACGCCGTTTGCGGCCCAGCTTGCGGCGTCGGCCGCGGCTCGCCAGGCCGTGAGTGAGTTCAATATGCGTGAGGTCGAGGTGTTTATCAAGGGTCCGGGGCCGGGCCGCGAGAGTGCGTTGAGGGCGTTGAACCCGGCCGGTTTGACAGTTACGTCGATAGCGGACATAACACCGATTCCACATAACGGGGTACGTCCCCCGAGTAAACGAAGAGTTTAGGAGAACGGACAGCGCGTTGCCTCAGGTGTCGAGCTTGGAGAGGTTGCGCAACAAAGGGATTAACCTGCCGGAAGAAAGGCATCGTGTTTCGGCGCGATGCCGCTTGTTTTGCATTGCAATGGAACTGTTGAAACGGTGATCGAAGTGTGTCGCGAATGTCCGCCAGGGAGAGAAGGTGCGGATGGCGCGTGCACTGGGGACGCGGTCACCGTTCGAGCAGTTAAGCCGGCACAACGAGCTACGACGCGGCCCTGCATGCGGTAAAGGGTAGCGCGCGATAGTCGACCTGGAGGAAAGATGGCTCGATATACGGATGCAGTTTGTAAACTCTGTCGACGAGAAGGACAGAAGTTATTCTTGAAAGGCGAACGCTGTGTGAGCCCCAAGTGCGCGGTTGACCGGCGTCCATTCCCCCCGGGCGAAGCAGGCCGGCGCAATGTCATGCGGCGCAAGGTCTCGGATTACGGGATCCAGTTGCGGGAAAAGCAGAAGGCGCGTCGCATATATGGGGTGATGGAACGGCAGTTCCGCCGCTATTTCAGGGAGGCATCGCGGCGCAAAGGGCAGACCGGCGGTATTTTGCTGGAGCTGCTGGAGAGCCGGCTGGACAATGTGGTGTACCGGTTCGGATTCGCCGACAGCCGGGCGCAGGCTCGTCAGCTCGTGCGGCACGGTCATTTTGCCGTAAACGGCCGCAAGACGAACATCCCCTCCTTTTTGGTGTCGCCGAACGACCAGATTTCCGTTCGCGAGAAGAGCCAGACCAAGACCTATTTTCGTGAGCGCGCCCAGATTCTGGGCAGTGCGTCCCCCCCTACGTGGCTCAGTCTGGATGCGACCAATCTCAACGGTACGGTGACTTCGGCACCGGAACGGGACGAGATAGGCGTACTCCTGAACGAACAGTTGATCGTTGAGTACTACAGTCGCTAGCCGACATGGTACTGATTTCGTTGCCTTTGCAGGTTAGTTGTACGGACGACCGGCAGGGTTGAAACGATTGTCTGTCGCCACACGGTGTTTGGTTGAGACTGTTATACAGCCGGGAGGGGTAGCCGTTGCTTAACAATCTAGTATTGCCGAAGATAGAAGTTGAGGCCAGTTCAAGGAACTACGGCCATTTTGTGATCAGCCCGCTGGAAAGCGGATATGGGATAACTCTAGGGAACTCTTTGCGCCGGGTATTGCTGTCGAGCTTGCCGGGGGCTGCCGTAACGTCAATCTCGGTCAGTGGTGTGCATCACGAGTTTTCCACGATCGATCATGTACTGGAAGATGCCACCCGGCTTATATTGAATGTAAAACAGATTCGCTTCAGGAGCGACAGCGCTGAGCCTGTACGCGTATCGGTAGAGGTGTACCATGAAGGGCCGGTAACGGCGGGCGACTTGAACTGCCCTCCGGAGGTTGAGATCGTCAACCCGGACCTATACCTGCTTTTCGCCGACTCGAATGAGGTTGACCTGGACATCGAGATGGTGGTGGAGCAGGGCCGGGGCTACAGTCCGGCTGAGGAGCGTGTGCAGCTGCCGTTGGGCGAGATCCCTGTGGATGCGATTTTCAGCCCGGTAAAGAAGGCATCCTACCGTGTGGAACGGACCCGCATCGGGCAGCAGACCGACTATGACAGGCTGAACCTGGAAGTGTGGACGGACGGCACGATTTCGCCTGAAGATGCCATGCGCCAGGCCGCTGACATTCTTGTACAGCATCTGAGCCTGTTTGTCGGCGAACGTACAGCGATGATTGAGTTGCCCGAGGAAGAGGAAGAGAGCATCCCCAGCCGTGTTGCCGAGGCACCGATTGAGGAACTTGAGCTGACCGTAAGGGCTTATAACTGCCTGAAGCGGGCAGGCATCACGAAGGTTGGGGAGATTCTGAAGCGGATGGAGAAGGGCGAGGATGAGATGCTCGCTATCCGCAACTTTGGCAAGAAGTCGCTGGACGAACTGGTAGAGAAGCTGAGCGAGAAGGGATATATGAACGTGGTGGGCGTCGATCTCAGCGCCTATCTGGGTGGAGGCAACGGTACCGAGGTTGAGGAGATTTTGGCCGAAGTTGCTCAAGCTGAGTTGTCTGACAACGAAGTAGCTGAAACCGAAGCGGCAGAAGCGGTCGAGATCGTTGACGAGGCGAGCTTAACGCCGCTACCGGAGGAATAGCACGATGCGACACCAGATCGCGGGTCAGAAGTTAAGCCGAAACGCGGCGCAACGCAAGGCGCTGTTTCGGAACCTGATCCGAGAACTCTATATTCACGAACGGATCACGACCACGCAGGCCAAGGCACGGGCGATGCGCGGCGATACCGAGAAGCTGATTACGAAGGCCAAGCACGGCCTGGCCGGGAAGATAGACAGGGTACATGCGCAACGTCAGGTTGTGGCGTACCTTAATGACAAGGCGGTGGCGAAGAAGGTTTTTGACGAACTGGCTCCCCGCTATGAGGAGCGGAACGGCGGCTATACACGAATCGTCAAGCTGGGCAAGCGGTTCGGCGACGCGGCCGACATGGCTGTCATCGAATTGGTGGGGAACGAGGAGTAACGAGTAGCCGGGTACGTTGCCGTCCAAGGCAAGTGCTTTCGAGGCTGACGGCAGTTGGCGGCGGGAGTGGGAAGGGAAGTCAGTTTGCGGCCCCGTGCGCCACGCCGGTGAGGCGCGAATGCCCAGGGTCGCCGGACTGATCGCCTACGACGGCACAGAGTTCTGTGGGTTTCAGGTGCAGAGGGATGCGCCGACAGTCCAGGGTGCGTTGGAAGGGGCCCTGGAGGAGTTGACCGGCGCGAATTGCCGGGTAAGCGGCGCCGGAAGGACGGATACGGGCGTTCACGCCAGAGGGCAAGTGATTTCGGTAGATGCGCCCTGGAAACATTCTGCGGAAGCCCTGAGGAAGGCTTGGAACCAGCGGCTGCCTGCTTCGATACTCGTTCGCAGTCTGACGGAGGCGCCTGACGGGTTTCACCCCAGATTCAGCGCTTCGGAGCGGACATACCGTTACACGGCGTGGGCGCCGGTACGCGAGGGAGAGGGCGAGAGACGGTTTCCGCTTGTCGATCGATTTGCAGTGGTGCTGCCCAAGCGCCCAGACCTGGAAGCGATGAACGGCGCTGCCGGCCTGTTGATCGGGACACATGACTTTGCCACGTTTGGGCAGGCGCCACAGGGAGAGAACACGGTTCGTCGAATCGTTTCACTCTTCTGGGAACGGGTGGAAGAGTCGCTGCCGGTGCTGGATCGTTATCCGTCTGAACGGCTGGTACTGACGATTACGGCCAACGCATTTTTGCGACGGATGGCGCGTAATCTGGCCGGCTCGCTGCTGGCGGTTGGCCTGGGAGTGTGGCAGGCCGATGACCTGGCTGTGGCGCTGGATGCGAAGGACCGCAGCCGCTCTGCGCCGCCGCTCCCGCCCAATGGGCTGGTACTGGAGCGAGTACAATATGCAGAGTATCCTGATCTGTTTTCTGCGCACGCATAGTTCGGGCGTAGATTGCAGAGGGGTTGCTTGCAGGTGCGAATGAGGAGATTAGAGGGTGAAGACACTGAGCCTGAGTTATGAAGAGGCCAAGAGCGGACGTGAATGGTGGGTAGTTGATGCAACCGACAAGACGCTTGGCCGGTTGGCGTCAGAGATCGCGCAGGTGCTGCGGGGCAAGCACAAGCCGAGTTTCACGCCCAACGTGGACTGTGGTGACTTCGTAATTGTCGTCAACTGCGACAAGTTTCACGTAACAGGCAACAGGCTGGACGACAAGCGCTACTACCGGCATTCCCGCTATCCGGGGGGACTGAAGAGCCGAACGATGCGCGAACAGTTGGAACGTCAGCCGGAGAAGATTATCTTTGAAGCGGTTAAAGGTATGGTTCCGAAGACCCGGCTTGGCCGCGCCCAGATGAAGAAGCTGAGAGTCTACGCCGGTCCGGATCACCCGCACGAGGCGCAGAAGCCGAAAGTGCTGGAGCTGCAGGAGAACAGATATGAGTGAGTATATCGAGGCTGTTGGACGACGCAAGAGCGCGACGGCCCGCGTGCGGCTGTACGAGGGAGACGGTGAGATCATCGTTAACAGCCTGCCGATGAACGGTTATTTCGGGCGCGCATTGGACCAAATGGTGATCCGGCAGCCGCTGGCACTGACCGGCACGGAGAACAGCTTCAATATCAGCATAAAGGTTCATGGCGGTGGCGAAGGCGGCCAGGCGCACGCAGCCAGGCACGGGTTGTCGCGTGCGCTGGTGGCGGCGGACCCGAATCTGCGGCCGACTCTGAAGGCCGCGGGATTCCTTACACGAGATGCGCGCGTAAAGGAGCGAATGAAGCCTGGCCTCAAACGGGCGCGCAAGGCCCCGCAGTACACGAAGCGGTGAGAGACGCCTGTCTGAAATCGACTCGAATCAAAAGCGGTGGCCAAGCCATCGCTTTTTGTTCGTCCGCATTTCTGACAGTTGCTGTCGACCGGAGTTCGATTCAGCGGGGAAGGAGAGTCCGACATCAATGGTGATTCGGTGCGGATTCCTCGTCATTGCCGAGACAGACGAGTCCGTCGACGCAGATGAAGTTCTGGCCGACGTGCAGGGATTGCTGGGCGGCGTTCCAGACGGATACCTGCCCCTCCTCAGTCGCGTTTACAGAGAACCTCCTCGGTACCAGTTGGAGGAGACGCTGCGGCAATGGTGCGATGAAGAGGAGCTGGACCTGATTGTGACGGTGGGCGGTACGTTTCCGGCGGCGGGACCGTCGGCCGAGGAGATCGTACCCGAAGCCACAGCCGCCGTACTGGAGCGGCTTATGCCTTCGCTGCCGGAGACGATGCGCGCCAGGGCTGCGGCGACCGATCCGATGGCGCTGCTGGATAGGGGCGTTGCGGGCATCCGTGGACGGACGCTGATCATAAATCTGCCTGGTGGGGAGGCGCAGACAGCGGCGTTCCTGGAAAGTATTATAAACGTGATCCCTGCGGTCATGGCGCGGATTGGAGTCGGAGTTGATCAGCCTGCCACCGAGGACGCGCCGGCTGCACCTGAACCGGAGAATATGAAACCCCGCTCCGGAGCCTTGGACAAGGAGGAGTTCGCCGAGTTTCTGAGAAGGCGGCAGAAGAGTGAGTAAAGGATTGACAGTACAGGCAGCTAAGAATGGACCCTAAAGACAGCTAAAATCGGCTGGGCCGATCTTTTGACTTTTGGATTCAATTGGGCGTACTATATATTTTGTAGGTTAGTCTACAGCATTGCCAGACAAGGCGTGCTAGGATAGGTCGTGTCAGGCAAGTTCAAGACGGACCTGTCGGAAAGTTGCAGTTTGTACGCTCGCAAACAGGAGTAGGAGACAAGAAAATGGGCGCGAACACCGTTGTTGTCACAGACGCGAATTTTGAAGATGAAGTCATCCAGTCGGAGGTTCCTGTGCTGGTGGATTTCTGGGCGGAATGGTGCGGACCTTGCAAGATGATCGCACCGGTACTTGATGAGATCGCTACCGAGCTTGACGGCAAACTGACGATCGGCAAGCTGGACGTGGACGAGAATCAGATCACAGCGATGGCGTTTGGCGTGATGAGCATTCCCACGCTGATGTTGTTCAAAGACGGTCAGCAGGTGGAGACGATCGTTGGTTTTCAGCAGAAAGGCCAGTTGCTGGGCAAGATTCAGGCGCATCTGAACTGATTCGCAGATTTAAGTGGATTTGTGTCAAGGCCTGTCGCGATTGCGGCAGGTCTTTTTGATCTTATTTCCGGGCATTGTGGTCGTCAGCAGTACAGCGGCGAATGCGTCAGTGCATAGGAAGGGAATGGTCACCATCACTTCAGGAGCACAGAAATGAGCAGACAGAAGAAGGTTATTTTGAATGAGTCGGAGATGCCGACCCACTGGTATAACATCAACGCCGACTTGCCGGCCGCGGGGGTTGAACTTTCGCCGCCGCTGCATCCGGGCACCGGTCAGCCGATTGGGCCAGAGGACCTGGCGCCCCTTTTTCCGATGTCGTTGATACTGCAGGAGGTCAGCGCCGAGCGCTACATCGAGATTCCTGAGCCGGTGCAGGATGTTTACCGTATTTGGAGGCCGACACCTCTGATGCGGGCGCATGAATGGGAGAGGGCGCTGGAAACCCCAGCGCGCATCTACTACAAGTACGAAGGTGTCAGCCCGTCGGGCAGCCATAAGCCGAACACGGCGGTGCCGCAGGCCTTCTATAACAAGGAGGAGGGCGTCTCGCGCCTGGCGACGGAGACGGGTGCGGGACAGTGGGGGAGTGCGCTCAGTTTTGCGTGCCATATATTTGGTGTGGAGTGCAAGGTCTACATGGTACGGGTCAGCTATGAGCAGAAACCTTACAGGAAGGTCTTGATGGAGACATGGGGGGCGGAGGTTGTGCCGAGCCCCAGCGAGGACACGAATGCCGGCCGTCAGATCCTGGCAGAGAGTCCGGACAGCACGGGCAGCCTGGGGATCGCGATCTCGGAAGCGGTGGAGGATGCGGCGACGCGTGAGGATACGAAGTATTCGCTCGGTTCGGTGCTGAATCATGTGCTTCTGCACCAGACGGTCGTGGGGCAGGAGGTGATAAGCGGTCTGGAGGCGTTCGGGGAGGACTGGCCGGACGTGCTGGTCGGTTGTACGGGGGGCGGCAGCAACTTTGGCGGCTTTGCGTTCCCATTCCTGAAGGAGAACATCAGCGGCGGCAGGAACGCCCGCGTCGTTGCGGTGGAACCGGCGGCTGCGCCGAGCCTGACGCGCGGGGTCTTCACCTATGATTTCGGTGACACGGCACAGATGACACCGTTGATCAAGATGCACACGCTTGGCCACGACTTTGTGCCGGCGCCGATCCACGCGGGTGGACTGCGTTATCATGGCATGAGCGCACAGGTCAGCGCGCTACATGACGCGGGGTTGATTGAGGCGGTCAATGTTCAGCAAAGGGCGATATTCGGGGCGGCGGTTTCCTTTGCGCGTGCGGAGGGGATCCTGCCGGCGCCCGAACCGGCCCACGCGATCTGGGGGGCGATGCAGGAGGCCCTGGCGTGCAAGGAGAGCGGCGAAAGCAAAGTGATCGTCTTCAATATGTGCGGCCACGGTCACTTCGATCTGGCTGCATACGAGCAGCATCTAGGCGACAACCTTGAGGATTTCGAATACCCGGAGGAGGCGATACGGGCGAGCCTGGAAAAGGTGCCTTCGCTATAGGTGTCCGCGGACCGGGGCCCCGGGAGGGTAAAGAAGACGACTGCGGTCATTGTGTGACGAAGAGTTTCGATACCTCTCTTGCGGCGAGCAGCAGCAGGAAGATGGCGAGGTCGATGGCCGCGACCAGGAAGAAGGCGCCGGTCAGCAGCTGAATCGGACCCAAGAGGAAGTCGAGCAGAAGAATCACATTGCGACCCGACTGATCGATGAAGACGAACAGGGCGGCGATAAGGACGATATAGATGCCCAGCAGTTTCAGCGGCGCGCGGTCGCTGGCGCTGGGCATCATCGCGTTGGCGATCGCGAAGAGGAGGTAGCTCCACAACAGGCTATCGGGCTTGTGGGCGAGGCCGTCGAGGACCAAGGTCAGCCCGTCCAACAGCCTGCCGGTGCGCCAAGAGAAGGGGAGTGTGTGTGTTTCGAAGACCTGCTCGCCGATCAGCACGATGAGCCGGGACCCGACCAGAAGCGGAGCCAGCCCCACCAGACTATCGCGAAGAGTGCCCCCGGACGAAACGGTTACGCTGCCCAGGCCGATGGTGTTGCGGGTGTATTTGGGCCACACGCGGAATTTGCTTGTCTTCAGGCCCAGAATCCTGGCCACCAGCCAGTGGGAGCCTTCGTGTACGAGGATGCCGGGCAGGTAGATCAGGAACAGAATCACCATCGCCAAGTCTTCGGAGCCGGTGATCAGATAGACGATCTCCTGTATCAGCAGGCCGATTCGCCAGCTCAGCCACCAGAGCCCGGCGAGCAGGATGAAGAAGAGGATGAAGAACAGGTAGGGCCCGAATGGAGACATGGGGAGGGGCGAGGAGAGAGAGAAGAGGAGAGAGAGGTTAGTCCATGGCCCAGTTTTTCCCCGCTACTAATATCCGAAAAGTGAGTCAGAAGGGCGCGGGTCAGCCGCTGTAGAGCCCGGCCGTGATCTTCACCATTTCTGCGTAACTGCCGGCCTCAAGGGAAGCGCCGCCGATCAGCGCGCCATCGATATCGGGTTGTTGCATGATGGCGCCGATATTGTCCGGTTTGGTGCTGCCGCCGTAAAGGATGCGCGTCGCGGCGGCAACGGCGGCACCGTGCATGTGGCGCAGGATGGAGCGTACGAGGCCACAGATTTCGCCGGCCGTCTGTGCGGTCGCAGCCCGGCCAGTGCCGATGGCCCAGATGGGTTCGTAGGCGATAACGAGAGATTGGACCTGGTCGGCGCTCAGGCCGTCCAAGGCGGCTTGTACCTGGGCGGTGATGATGGCTGTGGTCTCGCCGCGCTCGTTCTGTTCGAGGCTTTCGCCTACGCAGACGACCGGGGTCATCTGGTTGGCCAATACGGCGCGGGTCTTTTTGTTTACGGTTTCATCGGTTTCGCCGAAGAACTGGCGGCGCTCACTGTGCCCGATGATGACGTAGTCGGCGAGGCCGCGCAGCATGGGCGGGCTGATTTCACCTGTGAAGGCGCCGCTTTCCTGCCAGTGGCAGTTTTGGGCGCCGAGTACGAAAGGCATGCCTGTCGTTATTGCCTTGAGCGGGTGCAGACAGACGTAAGGTGGGCAAAGCAACTGCTCCACCACACTCGTGTCACCGACTAGCTGGCTGATCTGCCGCGCGAGATCGAGCGCCTCGGCCACGGTCATGTTCATTTTCCAGTTGCCGGCCATCATCGGTTTACGCATTATAGGTGTTCTCCGCAGAAGGCTGAGTCAGGCAGCGAGGCCAAGAAAGGTATTGTAAACGCGGGGGAATCCGGCGAGCTTCTTTTTTCTACGGGAAGGGCGGACTGACTCTGACTACAGGCATCCTGCTACTGCCGCTCTGTAAGATATTTTTGGCAGACGGCAAACAGACCCGGCCTCCAGCAGTTGCCGCGAAGTTCTAGCCCGGCTGAGATTCGTCGTCTGCCGCGCTCTCCTCCTCAGGAGGCGCTTCAAAGCGTACCAACTCCTCTTCGTACTCCTCCTGGGTCAGCCAACGACCGCCGCTGACTTCGTAATGGGAGACCTTCTTGCCGCGGTCGAACCAGATTTCGACTTCGACCTGGGTAAAACAACGGTTCTTGCCGCTCCCTTGCAGGACTTTGCGAGTATAGTAGCGGTCGTCATTCTCCTCGTCGCGGCTGAGACTGTTGACCAAGTCGATTTCAGCCATGATCGGTTCGCGGCAGCGGTTGCTGAAGACATAGATTGGGAAGGCGCGATTGTCACCTCCACCGCCGCCAGAAAAGAGCGATGCCAGTTTCTTAAGAAAGCTCATAGGTCACGCCTCCTCGTCGTCCAGGGCGGCTACGCCGGGCAGAAGCTTCCCTTCCAGGAACTCCAGGCTGGCGCCGCCGCCGGTACTCACGTGGGAGATCCTCCCGGCCAGTCCGGCCTGCTGTACAGCAGCGGCTGAGTCGCCGCCGCCGACGATTGTGGTGGCGTGGGACAGCCCGGCCAGCATCTCAGCGACGGCGTTAGTGCCGCGGGCAAAAGTGGGGAATTCGAAGACGCCCATGGGGCCGTTCCAGAGAACGGTGCGGGCGCCGGCGAGGCGATTGGCGAAGTGTGCCACGGTGGCCGCGCCGATGTCGAGGGCCATCCACCCGGCCGGAACTTCGGCCACACTGACTGTGCGGGAGGTTGCATCGGCGGAAAAGCTGTCGGCCACGGTGAGATCGACCGGTAGTTGGATAATATCATCTCCGATGCTTTGAAGGGAGCGGGCCGTGTCAAGCACTTCGGTTTCGACCAGGCTGGCTCCCATCTGGCAGCCGGCAGCGGAAAGAAAGGTGTTGGCCATGCCGCCGCCGATCAGTATGGCATCCACCTTCTGGAGGAGCTGCTCGATGACGGCGATCTTATCGCTGACCTTGGCTCCGCCAAGAATGGCGATGAAGGGACGCTCGGGCTCCTCGAGCGCCTGGCCGAGGTAGGTCAACTCCTTCTCCATCAGCAGACCGGCTACGGAGGGCAGATGGGCGGCCACGCCGGTGGTGCTTGCATGGGCCCTGTGGGCGCTGCCGAAGGCGTCGTTGACGAAGAGGTCGCCAAGGCCGGCGAGGGCTGCGCTCAGCGCAGGGTCGTTGCTGGTTTCACCGGGGTCAAAGCGTGTATTTTCGAGGAGCAGGAGCTCGCCTGGAGCAAGTCCGGCTGCGGCCCCTTCAACGTGGGGCCCGGTCACGGCGGCGGGGAAGCGTACGTCGTCGTCGAGCAGCTGGCTTAGCCGCTTTGCGACTGGGCGCAGGCTGAAGCGGGGGTCCGGTTCGCCTTCGGGCCGGCCGAGATGGCTCATCAGGAC
>VYDA01000432.1:24620-26144 GCA_009843665.1 Caldilineaceae bacterium SB0675_bin_29
TGGGCAGCGTTGCGCGGATGCGGGTATCGTAGCCGACGCAACCGTCTTGATTTATGGGGACATTGAAATCGACGCGGACGAGTGCGCGCTTGCCTTCCCAGCTGACGTCCCGGATGGTCTTCTTGCGGGTCACGTCTCTGTGCCTTGGGTGGGTGGCAACCGGACTAGACGCCCTGACAGGCGACAAAGGCGGCGAGATCGGTAACGCGAACGCTGTACGCCCACTCGTTGTCGTACCAGGTGACGACTTTGACCAGATCGCCGTAGCAGGCTGTAAACTCGGCATCGATCACGCTGCTGTGCGGGTTGCCCAGGAAATCCGAACTGACCAGGGGCTCGTGGCTGACGTCGAGGATGCCTTTCATGGGTCCGGACGCGGCTTCAGAGAAGGCGTCCAGAAGGTCCTCGGTATTGCCCTGTGTGCTCGTCTTGGCGACAAAGTCGACTACGCTGACGGTGGATGTGGGAACGCGCATGGCCATGCCGTCAAATTTGCCGTCCAGTTCGGGCACGACGAGCGATACGGCTTTGGCGGCGCCGGTGGTTGTTGGGATGATGTTCATGCCGGCGGCGCGGGCGCGGCGCAGGTCTTCGTGAACGAAGTCGAGGATGCGCTGGTCGGTCGTATAGGCATGGACGGTGGTCATGAGCCCCTGCTCGATGCCGATGGTGTCGTTAACGACTTTGGCCGCGGGGGCAAGGCAGTTCGTTGTGCAACTGGCGTTGCTGATGACGTGATGGCTGGTTGGGTTGTACTGATCGTTATTGACGCCCATGCAGATGGTGATGTCCTCGCCTTTTGCGGGTGCGCTGATGATCACTTTTTTTGCGCCGGCGGCGATGTGGAGGGCGGCCGTTTCCCGATCGCGGAAGACGCCAGTGCTCTCGACGACGATGTCAACACCCAACTCGCCCCAGGGGAGCTGGCTCGGGTCGCGCTCACTGAGGACTTTCAGCCGGTCTCCGTTGATCTTGAGATCTCCATCGACAATGTCAACGGTACCATCAAAGACGCCGTAGTTGGTATCATATTTGAACAGGTGGGCCATGGTCTCCACATCACCCAGATCGTTTATAGCGACAAGGTCGAAAGTATCGTCATGGTGCTCAAACAGAGCTTTAGTTACTTGTCGACCGATACGACCGAAGCCATTGATGGCGATTCTCGTGGTCATTTAGTAGTCTCCTCGGCGAGTTCAGACGATTGCTAATGTTCGCAATTTTACCATATTGGGACGGGATCGCTGACAATCCCTGTATCTGTAGGGTGCGGTTCAATCTTGGAGCGAGAAAGGTCAGGTGAGGGCATCGTGCCAGCGGCGGCTGAAATAGCTTGCCGTCCATTGACCAGGCGGTAGATGGGCAGGCACAAGGCCGGTACCTACGGGAGGGGGAAGGGGGACGGGGTTAAGCACGGCCGCCGCGGGCTGACAGCGTCACATTGCCCTCGATCTCACTGCGGCGCGAGCAGGGCCGGGGGCGTTGCGGGGGCGGAGCCCCCGCACAAGGGAGGGCCGAATAGGC
>VYDA01000659.1 GCA_009843665.1 Caldilineaceae bacterium SB0675_bin_29
GTGGGAGGGATTACCCTTTCCACGAGTAGATTAAGCACTGGCCCAAAGAATCTCTGCAGCAAGTAATTGACAGCAAATGCGCCGAAGGCGACGAGCAAG
This sequence comes from Caldilineaceae bacterium SB0675_bin_29, assembly GCA_009843665.1. Classification (GTDB taxonomy): domain Bacteria; phylum Chloroflexota; class Anaerolineae; order Caldilineales; family Caldilineaceae; genus Bin5. Next base: position 100 of record VYDA01000659.1, read on the forward strand.
ATGTTCCAGTGCGCGTTAACGCGTTTCTGCCAGAAGATTGCTATGACAATGGGTAGCCCGAACAATAGCAAGAGCTTGGGAATAAGAAAGATCATGTAGAGTGTGTACCTCCCAATAAGGGAAGGGCGATGCACCACTACACCAGCCCTCCCCTCCCTGCATTTTGTCGCCAAGAAAGGAAAGGACATCAACTGGCGACAACCGACGCGTATCACCACTCATACATCAGAGACAAGCAAGACTCTGCTTCCTGCGCTGCCTATCTGTCCAATATGTCGAGGCCAATAGAGGAATTTAAGGCGGTTGGATGGTAGAGTTGGGTGGGACGCGCCTCGTAGATCGAGGCTCAAAATAAGACATAGCTCCAAGTGCTGTGAAGTTAAGTGTATAAGTCCCATTTTTTTCATACTTCCCTCCTTTCTACGGCCCAATTCTAACATATTTCCTGGACCAGTTTTTGGGGAGCAGGTCAGCCTTTGCCCGCGAGGGGCCGAGGGAGGACACCGTTCAATGGCCGTCGTCATCCGCACCGGAGTCCTGGATGTCACCATCGCCGCCGCCGTCACCGGCAGGCGGCTCAGGTTCGGGCTGCGCAGCGGTGGGTGCCGCCGTCTTCGGCCCGGCTATGGCGACGTCCGGCACATTCCACACCATCACCTGTACCTCTTGTTCCACGCCTTCCAATCTCCGGGGGTGGACAAAACGGAAGGCGGCGGCGCCCTTCACACTGTGCAGCGTGCGGATGACGGGCTATCCGGCAGCGCGGCCGGCAACTCGTGCTTTAGTTTGGAATCGTCGTGCGCACAAGTCGTATTCGCGCCTTCACCGCGGCAGCCTCGCTTCTCTCAGCATGGTCAAACAGAGTGAGAACCTTGTGCCGTAATGAGGGATCCCGCGCGGCCAGGATACCGAGGCCGTTATAGGCCCATGCGCGGATGAACGTGCGCCTGGACTTGATCAGTGTCAGCAGCGCGCTTTGCAGCTCTCCTTGCAGCGCCGACTCGACCTCTATGTGCGGCAAGGTTTGCAGAACGTGAAGGCGCGCGTCGGGCGCGAGGGGCCGACTTAAGAGGCGCAAGAGCTTCTCCGCCTGCGGCCCGTGCAGAGCTGTGCCATGCTCAGCCAGGCGCCTCAGCACCCAGGTGGCGCCAACCTGGAGTGCCATTTCGTCGGAGGCGGCGAGGTCAAGCAACTCGCCAACAGCATTCTCCGGGGTGTCTCGGATCGCATCCAAGACCTTGCGGAACGGCGTGACCCGCTTCCCGTCGTAACGGCGCAATGTGCTGGCAATGTCCATCGCAAGATTCTAATGTGCCACTGTTGAGATGTACTAGATACGCCCGGTGTCAGTCACAGAACAGGCTAAACCGATTGTCGGTGCAACATTAGGGGTAGAACAATTATCGTGGGCAGGTCACGGGGGCAGGTTAGTTTAGCCAGGAGGAATACCATGTCTATCAAGACCGTCTTTGCGTTCACAACCTTATGCTTGTTCATTCTGGCAGGTTGTTATCCACTCACCGAATTCACGAATAGACCCGCAGGTCCCCTCCCAACAGTGGCTCCCCCCGATGACGAAGGCCCGCCAGCAACTTCCCCAACGGAAGTGTATAGCAGTCCTACTCCCTCTAACCCCGAAACCGATCACTCGACGTGGGACTATCTCAATTCTCTTGTACTTATCACGTCTGGCATGGATGGCGAGCGTGACACTCTGACCGATGCGGACGTCGAAAGACTTGAAAATGATATCTACCCGCTCTTCGTTCAAGCACAATTGAACTGCGGTCAATGGGTCGAACCGCTCAACGACTACGAACCCCTCGTAGATGTGCTGGCAATGATTACCTTTTTTGGCACAGAAACCTACGACTACGATCCCACTGCCCTGCTAGAATTTCTCCTGCATGGTGCTGCCCAACCTGAATTTGCTCTGACCTCCGAAGAAAAAGGCTGTATCAAGAGCCTCTTCCTTTTGTTCGTATCTTACGAGGGCGAAAGCTAATTTTTAGCCACTGGATAACCCCGCACACCCTTTGCTAGACTGCGCTGGTCAAGCTCCGTGAAGTGCGGTAATTATGGTGAGCCCCGATCTTTGGACCACTAAACGGGAAAAACAAGATGCTTTCAGACGGATGCGTTGTCGTCTGATCGGCAACAGGCGGTCTGGCGCGATCGGTGCACGGAGTGCTCTTCTGTGTGTGGTCGTCGCGACTTGAAGGTCGCCGTGTGGTGGCCTCGTTTTTTGACCATTGAACTGACCCTCCACAGGCTTGGTGAATTGCTCCGGTACACACCATAGCTCGTTGTCCATTCTTAGGGGCCCACTTCACTGTTCTTTGGGGGACAGGTCGAGCCGTCACGTTCCGTGAAGGCTTTTATGAGGGGTCTGGTCTTGGCGGTTGAAGTCGGGCTGGCTTATTCTGCCCCTAGTGTTCCATACAGAATTCGTGTAACTGTATCAGACGATTGTAGAAAGTGGGGGTATTGGGTTTGCTATCCTCGAATAACTCAGAATCCATAGTGATGGACAATAGCATGATTGAGACCCACTGTATTGCAGCTGCCCGGCCGGGCGTGTGGAGAGTATATATGTCGGCGCCGGCCATGGACTTCGTGCAGTCGTCAATCTTAGCGATGATTTCTGCGTAGGCTTCGGGTTCGACTTCTTCGTCAAAGATTTCTGAAAAAGCGAACGCGAAATCGTAGAGGTTGGCTTGCATGGGTTCGGGGGTAGGCGCAGGAGGGCTGGTTGTCGGACCAGGTTCCGGTGGGATTGGGTTGCAGGCGGCGAGCAAGAGGGTGGAGATGAGTGCGCCCGACAAAGCCAGGTGTCTTATGGTCATGAAGACCTCCTTTGGTGTGTGGCGAGTTGCGGGATTGTAGCACGTAGAGATGAGCCCGAAAAAGGCGAGGCGGCATATCAGAAGTGCTGGCATGTAAGGAGTATCCATGCAGGTGGGCGCGTGGAGCCGTCACAGTGCGTGTCGGCTCTTGGTGATGTTGCGTGATCTTCCTTCAACACTGGCCTTTTTGTTAGAAGGCTATGGCTGGCCCCAATCGTTAGGCCACGAAATGGGACAAGTAAGGTGCATCGATGCAGAATCAGTCGGCTCTACAGGAAGCTCGTAGCGTTGTTCGACTTATGAAATTATCGTCGGAACATTGAGACGGCCTCCCAGACTTGTGGTCGACCTGTGCCCGACATACAGCGGGGACTGTTTCCAGGCCCGTATCAGGATAGCATGAATCTCGTGTACACTGGACAATCAGCCAATCGTCTTGCAGCCTTCAGGCGCGTCCTGCGCGACACGGAACTTGCAGGCCTCCGTATGCCGCCGCCGTTTCTTGGCCATAGTTCTGCCCCTTCTCAGGCTGGGTAAAGTGCTCCAATTACCACCTTAGTTGGTGGTCCAGTTTTTGGGGCCTACTTCATTGACTAAACGAGCGCGCCGGCCGCCGACG
>VYDA01000241.1 GCA_009843665.1 Caldilineaceae bacterium SB0675_bin_29
AATCGCATCCTTTTTGGTCACATCCAATGTGACGACCCGCAGGTCGACCGGCCGCATCTGATCGATAAACGGGATCAGCCAGAACAGGCCGGGCCCTTTGGCGCCCGTCACCCGCCCCAATCGGAAAATCACCCCCCGCTCGTACTCCTTGACAATGCGCAATGAAGCCCGCAAAAGCCAGACCAGTATCAGGGCGGCGACGATATAGATCGGAATGTTTGTGAGTAGGCCTTCCATCGATAGGCTCCTGTCAACAGGTCACGCCAACGCGTGACAGCGTCCCCGGTATCATTATATCTTCTACCACACCAGGCGGCAACTGGTCTGGAACCATCCTCCTTTCTGTCCCATTTGCGGACTTTCTCGCCGAAATAGAGATACCGTCCCCGCGCCGTCACCTGCAACCATCCACTTACCGCTAGCCACTAACCACTGCAGTTGAGCAGTCGGGCCTTCGGCCTTCCCTTGTGCGGGGGGTTCCCCCCGCGACGCCCCTCCGGCTACCCCACCGTGTCTATTCTTCCCCAGCAATGTGTCTACCCAACAGTGTATGCACCCCTTCAGCTTTTTCAAGTCATTGACCACTGAGCACTGCAGTTGGGTCCGCCCCGCGCACACGCGCGAATTGACGCAGCCCCATACAGCCGATATGATTCATTCGCAGAAGGGCGCGCGGCGCGCCTGAGAAAATCCGCAGAGGAAAACTGTTATGGCTCAAGATCCTCGTCCACCACTGTCGGGGAACTGGCTGCGGCTTGCCATCGCTGCGGCCGCACTGGCAATCATCGCAGTTGTCGCTTATATCGGCAGCCTGCTCCTGTTTGGCCAATCTCTGTCTATCCCCTCCCTGCTCGGGTGGAATCCCGGCGGCGGCCCCAATGTCGAAGCCGTTGCCACGGAGCCCGTCGCCGCCCAAACTATGCAGGTGGTCGCCACCTTCACGCCCGCGCCCCAATCTACGCCAACCCACACACCCATGCCCGCCCCGACGAACACACCCACACCGGCCTACCCTGAGGCCGTCGTGCTCACCGAGACGCTGAACCTGCGCGCCGGTCCGGGTACCGTTTATGGCATCGTCGGCCAGGTCCTGGCGGGACAGCGATTCCGCATCTCTGGCCGCAACGAGGCCGGCGACTGGCTGAAGATCTGCTGCCCGGCCGGAGAAAATCGAGAAAGCTGGATCAGCGCCGACTTCGCCCAGAGCAACCTGCCGGCTTCGAGTCTGCCGGTCTCCCAGGCCCCGCCAACGCCCACGCCGACCGCCACGATCGACGCGCCCAATCTCGACGAGGTCGACATCAGCCTGCCCGCCCCGGGAGGTTTTGGCTCGCCCGGCAGTACCAATCCCCTCACGGGCCAGCCCTTGGACGCCGCACGCCATGGGTTGCGTCCGGTCATCGTCTGCATCAACAACGACATCGCCGCCCGTCCGCAGTTTGGCATCGGCCAGGCCGATGTAATGTATGAATTCCTGATGGAAGGGCTCAGCCTGACACGGTTCAGCGCGGTCTACTACGGCGCCGACAGCGAGGAGATCGGGCCCGTGCGCAGCGCTCGCCTGTTCAACTACTATCTGGGCGCGCTCTATGACGCGGGCGTGTTCTGCTCCGGGGCCAGTGACGGTGTCCGCTATCAGCTCAAAAACAACAATCAGCTTTTCCCCTACCTGGATCTGGATCTGGACGATCCGGAGAGTACCCGCTATGCCCGATCCGTTGGCAACGACTATCGTACCCGCCTGCGCACCAGCAGCGAAATGCTGCGCCTCTGGCTCGCTGATTGGGCCGTCGAACGGGCCCCGTCGATCCAGGGATTTACCTTTGGCGGCCCGGCTCCCGGCGGGGCAACCGCCAATTCGATCCGGATCCCCTATCCCTCTGTCACCGCCAGCCAGGTAGCCTATCGCTACGACCCAGGCAGCGGGCGCTATCTGCGTTCTCTGGGGGGCACCGCCCATCGGGACAGCAACAGCGGCCAGCAGATCGCGGTCGAAAATGTTATCGTTCAGTACATGCCGCACGGCCCCGTGAATATCGTCGAAGACGCCTACGGCAACCTCAGCCTTCTTATCAACCCCTTCGGCGCCGGCAGGGCCATCATCTTCCGTGACGGTCTCGCCTATGAAGGGACTTGGCGCAATGACAGGAGTGGAGAGTTGCCCCGTTTCTTCGCGGCCGATGGCTTTGAGATTCCCCTCAAAGCGGGCAAGTCGTGGATCAGTATCGTGCCGCTGTCATACGGGATCGCCTATGAGTAAACCCCACACTGCAATGCCTCGGAGGTTCGGCTGCCTCGCCGAACTGGCGGCAAAGGCTCAGTCAAAGTCATAGCGGTGCAGCAGATAGGTTTCCCGGCTCGAGAGCCCTACCGCTTTCAGAAAGCCTGAGCCGGCCCGGGCCGTTGAAGGCAGCGGCCCCGCCGTCACCGTCTCCCAGCCGTTTGCGGGGCCCGCCGACAGCATCTTCTGCCACAGCTGTCTGCCGATGCCCCGCCGACGGTAATCCTGGTCTACCCCCATAAACAGAATGCGCACCGAACGCGGCTGCCGCAGTTCGAGACACTGCAACAGCAGCCGCCCCAGCAGAGAGCGTCCGCCCCGGCTGCGCCGCAATGGGCCGCTGCCATCCGGCTGTGCCAGAAGAAAGCCCACCGCCTTGCCATCGACCTCCGCCAGCCATGCCAGCACCGGACGGCGCAGGATCCACCAGAGCAAAAACTGCGCCTCCACCCCATCCGGAAGCGGGAAATCCGCCCACGCCGGCACCGACTGGGAGAAAAGCGGCAGCAGGTCGCCTGCCAGCCGGTCTGGGTCCAGGGGATGTATAACCGCCGGGCCCGCAACCGCCGCCCGTCTATCTCTGTGGGCGTCCGTTTCCATCGTGTATAGCAGACTGCGTCCCAATGGCCGGCAGACCGTCGAAAACAGCTCCGGCACATAGGGTGGGGCATAGGGCGCGTGCAACGGCGGCTCGCGGTGGAACTGATCCTGCAGCACGCCGGTGCCCAGGTAAGGAGACAGCCCAACCGGCAGAACTACCCGGCGAATTCCCTCATGCCCGACCTGTTCCTGCACCGCGTGCAGTAGACGTTCCAGGCTCTCCCGGTTGTTTGCCGCGTGCAGCATAGCCAGATGTGCCGTGCTGTCTGTGCGGCGCGGGTCGATCAAAACAATCGCGGCCGCAACCGGTTCCTCCATCATTAAGCCCTGATTGATGTTCGGGAACGATTGATTGCTGACATTTGCCTGCCGGCGTCGCGGGAGAGCTTCGACCACCATATATTGGGGTCGGCTGCGTTCCAGGTGGGCGAACTGCTTGGCCACCACCGCCTGCCGCAACCGGGTCCATGCCGGGGGCGCCCAGCGCGAGTCGTCGGCGTAAATGCGCCACCATTTGCGCAGAAAACCTGCGCGGCCCCAATATCCTTCCGCCGACTCAACCCGAAAATTAAAATATTGCGCCATATCCTCTTCCGCCAAAGTCGCAGAACCGGGGAAAACCATGGGGATAACTTTCGGCAATTCGGGATAACTCCAGCATTGCTGAGGATAACTCTACAG
>VYDA01000545.1 GCA_009843665.1 Caldilineaceae bacterium SB0675_bin_29
TCAATGTCCGTTTCTTTCAGACAGTACCTTTCTCCATTTTCCGCCAGGACTCAGAAACAAACTCGATCGCGCATTCTCCCACGGCTGATCTGAGTTTTGCCTATCAGAGCGACCTTGAACAGAAAATAACTCTGCTGGAAGGCCGGTATCCTGCTGGTGGCGGTCTGTTTTCGAGTCGGACCGATCCTGTTGAGGTCATCATTAACATCAATCTGGCCCAAAAAATGGGCTGGCAACTAGGCGAGACATTTGTCGCTCTATCACATGAGAAAGCCGACTCCAAAGACCGGCCAAGCCAGATTCCCTTCCAAGTCGTGGGCGTCTGGCAGATGACGGACCGGCACGACGAGTACTGGTTCTACAACCCGTTTGCACTGATTAGGGACCAGCTGCTGGTGTCGGAGGAGGCATTTGCGCGGCAGATTGGTTCGGCGATGAAGGGCGAGATTGCCGTCGGTGCCTGGTACATGGTTCTGGACGGAGAACAGTTTGAGGTCAGGGAGGCAAGCGCATTCTTGGATAGGCTGCAACGCGTCGACCAGGGGGCCGGCGAGTTGCTATCGGGCACTTCTTTGATTGTTGCTCCCAGCAGCTCCGGATTGAAACGATATCAGCGGGCTGCACAAGCGATGACACTGTCGCTATATGTCGTTGCACTACCGATCTTGGGATCGATCGTGGCCTATCTGTGGCTCGTTGCCGGCGTTTATGTAGAGAGGCGGCGAGCCGAAATATCCCTGTTGCGCAGTCGCGGCGCTTCGGCAAGTCAGTTAGCGGTCATGGTGATGTTAGAGGGACTCTTGTTAGGTGGCGTTGCCTTGGCAGGCGGCGTGCCGGTCGGCAGCAGAATGGCCCAGGTCATTGACAGGACACAGGGATTCCTGGAATTCGGCGGTACGTCGGGATCTCCCATGACAATTACACCATCGGTTGAGCGAGTCGCCACAGTTACCGTCGCGCTGGCGCTGCTCTTCATCCTGGTGCCCACACTGGACGCGACCCGTCACACCCTGGCTTCCTACCGGCGAGAGCGCGCCCGCGGCCGCTGGAAGTGGCGGCACGGGCTGGCCCTCGACCTGCTCATTTTCCTGGCGGCCGGCTATGGCTTGTTCAGGCTGCGCAGCCAGGGCGGCCTCGCGCCGCTGAGTACGGACGACGCGGACGCCGTCGGACCGATGCTCGATCCCCTCCTTTTCATCACCCCGGTTCTCTGGCTACTTGGTTTTGCACTTCTGGGCGTGCGCGCATTGACTCCTCTCATGCTGGCGATATCCTGGCTTTCCAGGCATCTGGAAGGGTTGGGACTGCTACTGGCAGTCCGCCGGCTCGCCCGGTCAGCCCGAAGCTATCGGATTCCTCTCCTGCTCCTCATCCTGACTCTGAGTCTGGCCGTTTTCACGGCTTCACTGGCACAAACGATGGCCAAGCAGATCGCTGCGGAAATCCAATACCGATTTGGAGCAGACATGCGCCTGACTGAGGTGGGCGAAAGCATTGAGATCGATCCCCTGGGGCTAACGTCCTCGGCCAGTGAGGAACGTGCCAACGCAGATACCCTCAGTCAGGAGTCAACGTCCGCGGAGGGCTACACTTCATGGTCTTTTCTGCCTGTTGCCGAGCACCGAGACGCTCCCGGTGTGCAGGCCGTTGCTAGGGTCGGGCGATACAAGGCCCTTACAGAAGTCGGTCAGTGGAAACTAGAAGGCCATTTCATTGGAATTGACCGGGTTGACTTTCCCGGAGTCGTCTTCTGGCGCAGTGACTTTGCGCGCAGCAGCCTGGGTTCACTCATGAACGCACTGGCTCTGACGCCAAACGGAGTGCTGGTCCCCAACAGCTTCTTGCGAAGGATGGTCCTCAAAGAGGGAGACGACTTGCGGATTGTCGTGTCGATCCCCGAGCAGCGGAAGGAACTGACGTGGTTGGAGGCGCCGATCGACTTTCAAATCGTCGGCAGCTTCGACAGGTTTCCTTCTTGGGTACCTGATCACGGGCCAGCAATCGTAGGCAATCTGGACTACGTATTCGAAAGCGCGGGAGGACAGTTTCCTTTCGATGTCTGGCTGAGAACCGAACCTGATCCGGATTACTACTTGATAGAACAGGAGCTGCGCGAAAAGGGGTTTCGCATTCTGAGTTGGGAGGCGCCAGGTCCTTGGGTATTGCAGGCACTGCGCCGGCCTGAGTTTCAGGGCATCGTAGGGCTGCTCTCTATCGGATTCATTGCCTGCACGCTATTGACTATCCTGGGCTTTATCCTCTTCACTGTTTCATCGTTTCGTGAACGGGCAATCGAAACAGGCGTATTGCGCGCCCTCGGATTCACGCCCCAGGAGGTAATATCGCTCATGGGATGGGAGCTAATCGTCATACTCCTTTTCGGGCTGACTGTAGGTACGGGGATAGGGATCTGGACCAGCGGTGCCTTTATTCCTTTTCTGCAGAGCGGCATCGACCCCATGCCAACACTACTGCCCCTGGCGCCCCAGATCGCCTGGCCTCGAGTTTACCAGGTCTATCTCTTTCTTGGGATCCTCTACATCTGTTCCACGGCATTACTGACAGTCTCGCTGATGCGGTCCCAAGTTACGCACGCCATCAAAATGGGTGAAACGATCTGACGGCTGTGCCATGTTCCGAAACGCCGTTTGCTCGTGCGTCTTGCAGAGGTCTGCGCTGCCTACTGCTGTGAATTCCGTATGAAACCAACAGAACTAAGCACCCTTGAGCCACACTAACATGGAAGAAATCGTCCTACAGACTCCTGCCCGCCTTCACTTTGGCCTCCTTGATCTGCACGGTGGACTTGGCCGAATCGATGGCGGGATAGGCCTGGCCCTCGAACAACCCAGGACAGTCATATCTGCTACCCGCAGCCAGAACTGCAAGGCCTTCTGCCCGATGGAACCAGCCTTTGAAGAACGTCTGGAGTCGGCCATCCACGCCTTATGCGGCCACTATAAATTTCCGGGGGCGAATGTCGCCGTCCTGGAGAGGGCGCGACCCCATTCAGGATTGGGTAGTGCTTCCCAAACACTCGTCGGGGCTGGAATGGCCATAAGCGCGCTTTACGGTCTGAATCCGAGCGCGGCAGAGATCGCAGCGCTGGTCGGCAGGGGTGGAACTTCCGGCATCGGCATCGGTGCGATTCAGCACGGCGGATTCATACTGGACGGAGGACACCAGTTTAGGCGAGGGGAAGGTAGCAAGACCGGATACTCGCCTTCTTCAGCTTCCGTTGGAGTACCGCCCCCACCACTCTTGGCGCGCTATGAGTTTCCTGATTGGGACGTACTGATCGTCATTCCTCAGGGGGAGGGTGCAAGCGGAGACCGCGAGCGGGATCTGTTCGAGGAGGCCTGCCCGGTTCCCTCCGGAGACGTGGAGAAGATGTGCCGTATTCTACTTACACAGATGCTGCCTGCTGTCTTGGAAGCGGATCTGGAGACCTTTGGAGTGGCGATGGAGGGATTCCAGCGATACGGGTTCAAGGTGTTTGAGGCTGAAACCCAAGGTCCTTTGGTTAAGGAGTGCGTCGACTTTCTGCGAACCAATGGA
>VYDA01000413.1 GCA_009843665.1 Caldilineaceae bacterium SB0675_bin_29
GTACCTGCCCTCGCACCCTCCACAATTGACGGACTCCACCGTATGACCAAACCTGGCTCCTGCCCTGCGTCTCTCCAAAAGCCTGTAAACGAATTCAGCCACCGCTGGCATGGATTCCCCGCCAGACTATCCCCACCCAAATCTGGGATGCACCCTCCGGGAATCTGGTATTTCGGTATCGGGGTATCGTCAAACTGTGAGTAGAGGCGCCGCCGCGAAGGTCTTGTTCCGCGGTAACCACAGGGCTCTAGCGTTCGAAAACCTCCTCGTCCTCTTCCAATCCGGCCAGCACCTCAGTCCGCTCACCATCGGTCACGCCCAGCGTAATGTCGACTTCGATCGTACTTTTACCCTCTTTGACCAGCGCGTAGCGGCGGTTGAAGTAACTGTGGATCGCCGCATTGGGGATGGTGAGTATGTCTTCTTTTCGTTCTACAACAATGCGAAGATCGGCCAGGGCGCCGATCTGCAACTCCAGTTCGGGCGCCGCGAACTCAACTCGAATCGGCAGCCCATCATCAGCCGCGCTCGGCGTTGAGACCTGAATAAGCTGGCCCGTAACCTCACTCTGCGGGTAGTCGCGGAAGCGGATCGCGACAGCCTGCCCAATCCGCAGTTTAGGCAACGCCTCTTCGCTGGGACCCGAGCTCCTGATCTCAAGAACGTCGGGTGCCGCCAGCCCCATTACCGGCGCGTATTCCGCCACCAGCTGCCCTGCCTCCCCGTCCGTGTAGCGCACCACCCCGTCGAAAGGCGCTAGCAACTTCGCCTGCCCGATACGGTCCCTCAGCATCTCCACGTCAATCGCCTTCAGCTCAGCCTCAGCCTGGTAGAGCGCAATCTCTCTGTCATGCTGGTCCGCCAGCAGCGCCAGTTTCGTCTCCGCCGACGTTACCGCCAATTCCATGCGCGCAACATCGGTCTCGCCCGCGCCGTTACGCCCCTGCTCCATCCTCAGCCTCTCCATCTCCAGGTTTCCCTGCGCCTCCGCCAGTGCCAACTCCTTGGCTCCCTGCGCCGCTTCCACCCGCAACCGGGCGATCTCCAGCTGCTTCTCCGCTTTGGCAAGCTCGTGCGGCAGGAATCCCACATCCAATTCGGCCAAGACCTGACCTGCCTCCACCACATCCCCCGGTTCAACATGAAACACATTCAGCCGGCCGCCGATACGAAACGATAGGTTCACCCGCCGCAGTGAATCCACCATGCCCAACAACGTCACGCTGTCCACAATATCCCCGCGCTCGATTCGATGCACCGCCTTGGGAACTGGCACAGGCGTAGGAATGGGAGTTGGCGTCACCAACACATTGCCCGGCAGCTGTTCGCAGCCGGCGATCAGCGCGGCCACCAGAAAAACAACAGCAAGCCTTACACCGCTCTGTTTCGTATAGCCAAAGATTACTAACATGATCCCGGGGTCTTGCTCATCCCCCAAACGTCCACTAACCTTTTAACTGACCACTGACCACTGACCACTGACCACTGACCACTGCAGTTACGCCGTTTCCTCCGGCCTGACCTCGCGCCCCTCTTGCGCCGACAGCTGCGCCGCGCGACAAAAGCGCAGTACAGCCTTCCCCTGCTCGCCGCTCAGTTCCGACTGCCGTCCTTCCGCAACTGCATCAACGAAGTCTTGCACGCCGGCAACGAAACTGGACCCCCAATCCGAATCCACCTCGGGAAACGCCGTCGTCTCGCCGTCCCGGTACATCTCCACCGCCGGCCTGTCCAGCAACATCGACGTGCAGCGGTTCACCCAGATGAAACCGCGCGAGCCGGTCAGCTCGACCCACTCGTCCTCAGGCCGCCCGTACTTAGTCGGCACCAGCATGTCGTCGGAGGTCACCGCTTCATACGAGCCGTACTTTTCGGCATCCTTGTACTTCCAGATGACGACGGCCGGGCTGTCAAGCATCCAGCCGTGCTGGATGGGGCGGTGCGTGATCCAGGCAAACACCTTTTCCGGCGCACCCATGAACCACTGCGCGATCGAGAAGAGATGGTATCCATAGTCGAGGATCACCCGACCTCCGCCGCCCCGGGCCGGGTCGAAGCGCCATTCCCAGCGCCTGTACGGAATTTCCCAGTCCTCCCCCGAGACGCCTTGTACGCACTTGATGCGTATCGAGAGCGGCTCACCAACGGCGCCGTCGTCGAGAAGCTGTTTGGCCTTGACCAGGGGTGGATAGAAGCGAAAGTTCTCAAAAACGCGCATCAGCTTGCCCGCACGTCCTGCCGCCTCGATCAGCGCATCGCACTCGGCCACCGTGATCGCCATCGGCTTCTGTATCGAAACGTGCTTGCCCGCCTCCAGCGCGGCAATGCCCATCTCCGCATGCAGATGATGGGGCGTAATCACCTCTACCGCGTCCACCTCGGGGTCGGCCAGCAGTTGCCGGTAGTCGGTGTACGTCTTCCCGATTTGCCACTCGGACGCGCGCCGCTGCAGCAGCGTCTCGTCGACGTCGCAGATAGCGTGAAGTTCCGCTTTGGGATAGTCCCGGTAACCGAGGTAGTGCAGGTCTGTGATTGCGCCGGCGCCGATAAAACCCACGCGCAGCTTTTCCTCGCCGCCGCTCACTGGTCCGCCTCGAACATGCGCGCCGACGGTTCCATGATCGGCCACGGCAGCGTTCCCGGCAGTTCGATCAGTGCGCTCCTGTTCGATTGGATCGCCTTCGTCAACGCAGGACCAAGCTGCTCAACTGATTCGACTCGGCAGCCGTCCACGCCGAACGCCCCCGCCAGCCCCATGAAGTCCGGGTTCACTAAATCCACCTCGTGCGCAGCACCGTAGCGGGCCTCCTGCTGCGGCCGCAGGACCCCGTACGCCGAATCGTTGAACACCAGAGTAACTATTGGCAGACCAAGCTGCACCGCCGCCGCCAACTCCTGGCAGTTGAACATAAATCCACCGTCGCCGCAGAGCACAACAACCGGCCGCTCCGGCTGGGCCACCTTGGCCCCGATTGCGGCCGGCAGTCCAAAGCCCAGTGTGCAGAACCCCCACGGGTAAATGTTTGTGCGCGGCTCATAAAAGTCCAGTAGACGACGGCACCAGTACGCGGCCACCGTCAGGTCGCTCACAATAATCGCCTCACGCGGCAGCGCCTTCCGCAGCGTCTGCACAAGCTCCACGCCTTCGGGCGCCCGCTCCTGGCAGTATTTCCAGACCTTCCGCCGCAACTCGGCGACCCCGGCGGCAATGCCCTTTTTCTCCTCGTGCACATCCCGCAACTGCTCGTTGATGAGTTGCAAAGCGGAACGCGCATCTCCCAAAACGCCGACCGTGGCCGGGTAATTGCGGTCGATCTCCTCCGCATCAATTTCGATATGAATAAGCGACTCCGGCAAGCGCAACCCCCAGCGATCACTCTCTTCTTCAGTAAAGCGCGTGCCCACTGCCAGCATCACATCAGATTCGGCCATAAACGCCCGCGAGTGCGGATGTAAAATGGTCGCGCCCGCGGCCAGAGGATGGTCGTCCCGCACCGCGCCCTTGCCCAGTACCGTCGTAAAGATCGGCGCCTGCAACCGCTCGGCCAGTGTCTGC
>VYDA01000148.1 GCA_009843665.1 Caldilineaceae bacterium SB0675_bin_29
GCACAAGGGAGGGCCGAATAGGCCCGACCGCCCAAATGCGAGGAGAGAGGGGAGAAGAGTGCGGAGTGAGAAAAACCTGCGCTCCCCTCGTCCGGCATCGAGCATTGAATAAGGTTTAGTAGTTGCGATTAGCTCTACCCACTGCCTGTTCAAGCTGCCGGTACAGTGAGAGTCGAAACCGTGTCAAAGCATGCAATCACAATCTACGCCGAGAGAGATACGACTGCGAAAGCAGATCTTAGCCGGGGCTGGACGCTCGCTGGGGGCAGGGTCTACGGCGAGCGCCTGGCTTGCGGAGTGCTCACCCCGATCTCGCTCAGCCCTGGGTGCCGGCCGGGATAGAAGGCGTTTAGCCCGGCGCCTGGCAAGGGCACGAACTATCGCGGAAGTGGGAAGCATAGCAGCGCCGGCAATGCCGGCAAAGGAGGCAGCCTATGCGACAAGCTCAAGGCACTGTTGTTCCTCGGTCTCAGCCGGATGACATCCACGTAGTGGAAGGGAGAACAGAAATGGTTTCAACGAAGAAGAAGATCACACGCCGTACATTCTTGCGCACATCGGCTTTCGCCGGCACAGCCGGGGTGCTGGCCGCGTGTGTTGTTCCGGCCGCGGCGCCGGCCGGCGATGGCGCTGCCGCGCCGGTGATGGAAGACGTGACCCTGCGCATGGTAACGCATTACGGTTCGCCGGTACGCCGTGAGTTTACGACGCGGGTCAAGGACATTTTCGAGGCGACACACCCGGGCGTCACGGTCGAGGTGGAGGTCGCGCCGGATATCGACGTGCGCTGGCAGACCGAGGTGGCGGCAAAGACGTTGCCAGTGATGTTGTGGGACGCCAACCTGTTCTGTGAGATGGCCGCTCAGGGCGTCTTTCTGCCGCTGGACGACCGCTTGCCGATGCAACAGCCCCCAGTGGATATGGATGACTACAATGTTCCCACGGGCGCCGAGTGCATGGTATGGCACGAGGGCCAGCAGATCGCGATGCCCTGGATCAACGGTGCTCCGCTCCTCTACTACAACGTGGACATGTTCGAAGAGGCCGGCATCGAGCGGCCATCCGATGACTGGACCTGGGATGATTTTGTCGACGTGACCAAGGAGTTGACGCGCGACACAGACGGCGACGGCGAGATCGACCAGTGGGGCTGCATGCAGAGCACCCGCTGGGACGAGCACTTCGCCCAATGGATCTTTGCCAACGGCGGCGAAATTGTGAGCGAAGACAGGCTCCATACACCTCTGGATACACCCGAAGCAGCGGGGGCCATAGAGTTCCTGTACGACCTGCGTTTCACGCACAAGGTCTGGCCGCTGGCCGAGCAGATGGAGGCGCTGCAAGCCCTGGGCATCGGCAGCCTCTTTAACGGCGGCAAGGTCGCCATGACGTATGGAGGCACCGGGGGTGTCGGAGGCTTCAACCGGAGCGTAACCGACTTCACCTATGACATTCTGCACTTCCCGAAGTCGCCAGCGACCGGCCAGCGCGCGCTGTGGACCTTCATGCAGAATTTCGCCGGCCCGATCTGGTCGGAGCATCCCGATCTGGACGCCGACCTGGCTATCGCGCTGGGCGGCCCCAGTTCGCAACGTTGGGCGGGCCGCACCAAGATTCAGGTACCGATCTACACGCCGGCTGTGGAAGAAGATTACGCCACCAAACCGCCCGAAAATATCCGCGTCGTGCCCGAGATGTTCGCCGAGCCGGGTGTGCAACATCTTCCCATCTTCAACGGCAAGACGGAGTGGCTCCAGACCGTTTTCGGCGGTGAGCTGACCAAGGCCTTTATTGGGGAGGCATCCCTGGCCGACGCCATCACGTCGGCTGTGGCAGAAGGAGATCGCATACTGGCGCGCCAGTAGAGTTGAGCAGGCGTACAGAGGCGCGGAGGGGAGCAGGCTGTTTGTGTGGTGAGCGATAACAGCTTGCGCCTCCGCCCCTCTGACATCTGCCACAGAGAGTCAACCATGACTTCACAATCGCAGACTGCCGTGCGTCCCGCGGAAAAGGCGAGCTTTTTTGGCTGGTGGCGCTGGCGGAGGATCGAGGGCTACCTGTTCATCGCCCCATGGCTGATCGGCTTCGTAGCCTTTGTGCTTGGGCCCTTCCTGGCGTCGTTCTTTCTCAGCTTCGCCGACTGGAACCTGGTCAGGCCGCCCACATGGGTGGGCCTGGAGCACTATCGCACGATGTTCACAAACGATCCCAAGTATATAAAATCGTTCGTAAACACCGTCTATTTCACCGTGTTCCACGTTCCCCTCATCCTCGTGGTGGCCCTTTTCATCGCCCTGTTGCTCAACCGCCAACTGCCCGGGATCGGGGTATTCCGCACGCTTTTTTACCTGCCGTCGGTGACGGCGGGGGTCGCCACGGCCATCCTGTGGCGCTTTATTTTCAATTATCACTACGGTCTGTTAAATCAGGCGATTGGGCTGGTGGGCATCGATGGTCCCAACTGGCTCGGGAGTACCAAGTGGGCGATGCCGGCATTTATCATCATGAGCACATGGGGATTCGGCAGTCTGATGGTGCTCTATCTGGCCGGCCTGCAGGGGGTGCCGCGCGAGCTCTACGAAGCGGCGGAAATCGATGGCGCGACCGCGTGGGACAAATTGCTCAACGTTACGATTCCGATGATGTCGCCGGTGATCTTCTTCACCATGATCATGACCATCATAGGTTCCTTTCAGATTTTCACAGCGGCATTCGTAATGACCGAAGGCGGGCCGGCGGACGCGACGCTATTCTATATCCTGTATTTGTACCGCAGTGCTTTCCAATGGCTGCGCATTGGTTACGCATCGGCGATGGCCTGGATTCTGTTCCTTGTCATACTGGCGTTGACGCTGATTCAACTCAAACTTTCGAGGCGCTGGGTGTTCTACGCCGGCGAGGAGCTGACCTGAGACGACAAAACCTGCCAATGAAAGCCGAGCGTTGCTCCCGATACTGTCGGGACGCAGGCCACAAGGTAGATGCTCAGGGGAGCGCGCACGTTAACTGAGAGGGAGTATGGAAGTAGAGCAGGGGGCAGTCCGAAGTTCAGGTTCGCTTCTCGCGTCGCCAGGGTGGCGCTGGCCCCAGGTGCGCGCGCTATTGTTCAATGCCTTCCTGTATCTGATAATCGTGGCTGGCGGCATCGTTTTCCTGATCCCCTTCGTCTGGATGGTTTCAACCTCCCTAAAAACGTTGCCGGAGATTCAGCGGATTCCGCAACCCTTGTTGCCGGAGGTGATCCGCTGGGACAACTATTACGTTGCCTGGACCTCCCTACCGCTCACCCGCTGGTTTTTCAACACGGCCTTCATCACCGTTGTCAACATCTTTGGCACGCTGCTGTCCTGTTCACTGGCGGCCTACGGGTTTGCCTACACGCGGTTCCGCGGCCGCAATTTCCTGTTTGTGATTCTTCTCAGCAGCATGATGTTGCCTTACCATGTGCGGCTCATTCCCACCTTTCTTATCTTCAACCATTTGGGCTGGATCAACACGTTTCTGCCGCTCACGGTGCCCGCTTTCTTTGGCACAGCCTTTTACATTTTCCTGC
>VYDA01000162.1 GCA_009843665.1 Caldilineaceae bacterium SB0675_bin_29
GGCTAAACCGGCCGTTCACCTGGCGCTGAAGGAGGATATCGGCGGCGGAGATGTGACCACTTTGGCGACCATTCCGGCAGCGACGCGGGCCCAAGGATTCTTCCTGGCCAAGTCTTCCGGGATCATTGCGGGGCTGGACGTCGCGGCCCTGACCTATGGTCTGCTTGCGGAGTGGGATTCTTTGGCGCCGCATGGGGAGGCGGGCGAAACGGTTCAGTTCTGCCCCCAGGTGGGAGACGGAGATAGGGTTGCCGCGGGGACTGTAATCGCCAGTGCGGCAGGTTCAGCCCGGATCCTGCTGACGGCAGAAAGAGTAGCGCTGAACTTTGTGCAGCGCATGTCTGGCATCTCGTCATTGACACGGAGCTACGTTGAGGCGGCGGAGGGCACGAAGGCAGTCATCCTGGACACTCGGAAGACGGCACCTGGACTGCGCCTGTTTGACAAGAGGGCGGTGGTACTGGGAGGTGGGATGAACCACCGCTTTGGTCTTTTCGACATGGCGCTTGTCAAGGACAATCACATTGCGGCGGCCGGAGGTATCTCGGCGGCTGTGCAGGGAATACGTCGACTATTCGAAGGAATCGATATCGAAGTCGAGGTGGCAGAGCTGACCCACCTGGAAGAAGCACTAGCGCTTGACGTGGATCGTATTTTACTCGACAACATGACCCCTGAGCAGATAGGAGTGGCAGTATCAATCACGGCAGGCCGTACGCCTCTCGAAGCCTCGGGTGGCGTAAGCCTGGAAAATGTCGCGGCGATTGCCGCGACCGGCGTAGACTATATTTCGGTCGGCGCGCTTACCCACTCGGTACCCGCGTTAGACATCAGTTTCGATTTGAAGATGTCCACTTGACATTCTCCACCGGAGGACGGCTGGGAAAGGCCGACCGCGATTCTGAAAAGCGAGGTAGCACCCATGAAGGCAGAAACAGTTGCGACTCCTCTGGCAGAGATCACCGATGCCAGGTCGATGTACGAGGCTCTTGCGCGCAGGCTCCACGACGTGGTCCTTGACGTAGAATTGCGCATCAAGGCGGAAATTGCGGCGCAGATAAATCGGCTAAAGAAAGAACGGAACGCAGTCATCCTCGGCCACAACTATATGGAGGCGGCGCTGTTCCATTCGATCCCGGACTTTGTCGGCGACTCTCTCTATCTCAGTCGAATGGCGGCCCAGACCGACAAGGACGTAATCGTATTCTGCGGCGTGGAGTTTATGGCAGAGACGGCGAAGATTCTCAGCCCTGACAAGACCGTGCTGCTTCCGGCTGAAAAAGCGGGTTGCTCGCTGGCCGCAAGCATTACTGCGGAGGACGTGCGGCGCCTGAAGGCGCAGTTTCCCGGCGTACCTGTGGTCACCTATGTAAATACATACGCCGACGTGAAAGCGGAGACAGACATTTGCTGCACGAGCGGAAATGCGGCCGCTGTGGTCAACTCCCTGGACTCTGAACGGATCATTTTTCTACCTGATGAGTATCTGGCCAAGAACGTGGCCGAGGAGACAGGAAAGCAGATTATCTTTCCGCCTGTAACAGGGGTTGAAGCGGAGCGTTCCGGTGAACCAGAGTCGGCGCCGGTCTCTCTCGACATGGAGGCGCCTGTGCAACGAGATCAGGTAACAGGCCACCCGGTCATTCCACTGCAAACTGAGGAGTTCGACCTGATCGGATGGCATGGCCGGTGCGAGGTGCACGACAGGTTCACGGTGGATGATATTCGGCGGGTGCGGGCGGAGTTCCCGGATGTTGCGGTACTCTCGCACCCTGAATGCAGTCCGGAGGTCGTTGCGGCGTCGGACTTTACCGGCAGTACGTCGGCGATGATCCGCCATGTTGAAGAGACCAACGCGCCGCGATACCTGCTACTGACGGAATGTTCAATGGGGGACAACATCATTGGCGCCAACCCGGACAAGGAGATGTTGCGGCTCTGCTCCGTCCGCTGCCCGCATATGGGCCAGATTACAATGGAAGATACCCTGGCCGCGCTGGAAAATATGCAGTACGAGATAACCGTTCCCGAAGAGATACTGGTCAGGGCTGCGCGTTCGGTTCGGCGCATGGTCGAAATCGGCTAGCAGCCAGCGCTTCCCATTTCTCAGACCGCTCACAGCGGCCTTTCGGAGTCACCATAGCATTGGAGCGGGGCTGCACCGGATTTACCGGTGACGGTCGTTGCTCGCGGGTTAGAGTTCCAGAATACAGATAGTAAATTGGTGCAGGGCAGGCTTTACCTGTACGGGTCAAGGTTTAGATGAATCGGGCGGGACAAAGCCTTGTCCACCTTCCAAAGGGTTGAACCAGGCGAGCTGGTCGCCAAATGCGACGACATCGCCGAACACGAGCACTGCCGGAGCGCGAATCTCAGCTAATTCAATCGCTCGGGCCAGTCCGGCCACTGTTGAGCGGGCCACTTTCTGATGCACGGTCGATGCACTTGCTATTGCGGCGGCCGGGGAATCCGGATCGCGGCCGTGCTCGACCAGGGTCTTACAGATCTTTTCCGCAGGACGAACAGCCATCAGTACTACAAGGGTGGGCACTTTCGCCATCAGTGACCAGTCGATATGTGACTCTTCTTTGGCGGGATCTTCGTAGCCGGCAACAACGGTAAAAGCGCTCGCCTGACTGCGATGGGTGACCGGGATACCGGCGTAGGCGGGCGCGGCAATGGCCGAGCTAATGCCGGGCACAACCTCATAGTCCAGTCCGGCTGCGACAAGCGCCAGACACTCCTCTCCTCCACGGCCAAAGACAAAGCCATCGCCGCCTTTCAGACGCACGACTCTAAGCCCTGCCTGCACGCGCTCCACAAGCAATGCATTGATGCCTTCCTGGGTCATTACCCTGGGTGCATAGCCCCGCTTGCCGGCAAAGATTCTCTCGGCCTGGGGATGTACCTCATCCAATAGTTCCTGGGCGATCAGCCTGTCGTAGATAACGACGTCGGCAGCGCGCAGCAGTGCAAGGCCGCGTACGCTGATCAGGTCGGCGCGTCCGGGTCCGGCGCCGACAATGTAAGCCTTACCCTTCATGTATTACGCACCTTTCGGACAGGGGAGTCTGGAATGACAAGTTTTGAGGTGAACAAGCGGCAGTTGTCTTACGGCTCGCGGTCCAATAGAGCGGCGATGAGGTCGCGGGCGGAGGTGGCATTGCCGGGCCGTCCGGAATAGGTGCTGACGGACACGATGAGATCGTCCTTTCGGGTGACAGCGGGCGAGTGAAAGTTGCCTTCAGCCGGAGCGTCGGCCACGTTGACGAGGAGCCTCATCCTGTGCGCGGCCTGCGCAATTTCACGGTTGACATGACGCACATTGGTCGCGGCAAAAACGAGTGCAGCGTCGTTCAGGTCACCTTCTCTGTAGCTGCGCCGTGTCCACTCGATCTTGCCTGATTCGGCCCAGGCGGTAATCTGCTCGGTTGCGGACGGGCTGACCAGGCGAACGGGCGCTTCCCCGGCCAGCAGGCTACGTACCTTGCGCTCGCCGACAGTTCCACCACCGACGACCACGGCAATTCGTCCGCCGAGCGTTGTAA
>VYDA01000149.1:0-3113 GCA_009843665.1 Caldilineaceae bacterium SB0675_bin_29
TGTCAAGACAATGGCAAAGTGGTTCATAATCCTAGGAGCGCTCCTTCTCCTGATAGGAGCTGCGCTCCAATTTGCGCCTTGGCTGTTAAGCTGGTTTGGGAAATTGCCCGGCGACATAAGAATCAGGACGGATTCGACCAGCGTCTTCATTCCGATCACCTCCATGATTCTCGTTAGCCTCGTCTTGACTCTGCTGCTGAATCTTCTCAATCGCTAGCCCTTGGGGCCGCTATGACACAAAACCAGCCAAATCTGATCGAATCTTGGAAAAAAGAAGAGCAGAAACCGTTTATAGGCTGGGACTTCTCCTACCTTGATGGCCGCATGCTCCTCGAACAACCGCCATGGTCCTATTCCACCCGCGCACGCGAACTGATGAGTGAATCGACGTCGTGCCTCGACATTGCAACCGGCGGCGGCGAGCGACTTCTCTTGTTGAGGGACAGCTGGCCTGAGAAACTGGTGGTAACCGAGGGCTATCCCCCAAACGTCGAGTTGGCCCGCCGAAATCTGGAGCCGCTGGGAGTGCGCGTTGTCGAAGCAAACAATGACGAGTACAGCCCCATGACTTTCGAGGACGGCGAGTTCTCGCTTGTGCTCAACCGGCATGCGGCGCTTCATGTCGATGAAATCGCACGAATCCTGGTCCCAGGCGGCCGGCTTCTCACCCGCCAAGTGCACGGCCTCTGGGCGCAGGATCTGCTCGCCGCCTTCGACGCAACGCCGCAGTGGCCGGATGCGACCCCGGAGAAATACGTGCCGTGGCTGCAATCTGCAGGATTCAATGTTCTCGACGTCAAGGACTGGTCGGGCAGGCTTGTGTTTACCGACGTGGGGGCAATTGTCTACTATCTGAAGGCGGTACCTTGGCTGGTTCCGGGCTTCTCCACTGCATCGCATACCGACAATCTATTTTCTCTGCAGAAGCAGCTTGAGACACAGGGAGAGCTCGTATTCGAAGCACGGAACTATCTCATCGAGGCGGAAAAACCTGGATGTCGGCCTCTTTCATCTTCCCATGTCGACACTCCTGCAGCGAGGGCCGACTTTTGCGGTATGCGCCCCGGCTGCCAAGACCATCTACTTTTTCACCGCCTCGGCCATCCGCTGGAACAGTGTCGAAGCCCGAATGGCCTCATACCCCGGCCGCAGCCGCACTTCGACCGCGCATGCTTTGAGTTCAGGCTCCTTTGAAACTGGGTCCACCTCGGCCAGAGTCAAATTATTGGCAGCGCTATAAGGGCCCGCCAATCGTCCCCAGTGAAAAGGCATAAAGCAGGCCCCTTCCCGGATCTTCTCCGTTACGCGCGCTTCGGCCCAAACCCTGCCTCTGCGCGACCGAACTTCGACCACATCGCCGCTCTCTATCTGCCGGCGCACAGCATCAATGGGATGGATCTCCAGAAAGGGCTTGCGTGCGCCCTTCAAAAGGCTTTCCGACTTACCGGTCCGGGTCATGGTATGCCACTGATTGCGTAAGCGGCCTGTGGTCAGAAGCAGAGGAAACTTCCTGTTCGGCAGTTCGGCGGGAGGTACAAACACTGGTGTATGGAATGTTGCCCTGCCACAGGCGGTAGCAAACACCGGCGCGCCTCCCTCCGTCCCGGTACTCGACCTTGCCTCCGTAGGCAATTCACCGTTGCTGAATTGCTTGTCGGCAGACTGCGGCGAGCGGTCGATGTGCAATCCGGAATACAGTCTCACAGTGCCGGGATGCTCGGCATGGGGCACGGGCCACTGTAGCGGACCTTCTACCTTGAGTCTGTGTACGCTGACGCCGCTGTAGTCGCAAACTCGACCTCTGGTCAGCTGGGTAAACTCGTCAAAGACCTCCTCCGCTGACCCGTATGAGAAGGCATGTGCAAAACCCATGGCCGCGCCCACACCGGCAATGATCTGCCAGTCCGGCCTGGCCTGACCGACTGGGTCCACCATGCGCGGCAGATAGGTAATGCGCCGCTCCGAATTGGTCATTACCCCTTCCCTCTCTGACCACTGAGCCGCCGGCAGCAGAACGTGGGCGTACTGCGTAGTGTCCGTCGGGTGATAGGCGTCGGTAACGACGAGCAGTTCGAGTTTCTCCATGGCCCGTTCAACGACGTCGATGTTGGGCATGGAAACGACCGGATTGGTGCACATGATCCACATCGCCTTTATTTCGCCCCGGGCTGCGGCCTCAAACATATCGACGGCGGCCAGCCCGGGCCTGTCGGCGATCTGACCTTCCGGAGTCCCCCAGAACTGCTCCACCTCCTGGCGGTGGACAGCGTTTGTAACTGTGCGGTAGCCCGGCAAGAGATGGGACAGACCTCCGGCCTCGCGCCCTCCCATGGCATTTGGCTGCCCCGTAAGGGAAAAGGGTCCGCTGCCCGGCTTGCCAATCTGACCCGTTGCCAAATGCAGATTGATTACCGCCTGGTTCTTGGCAACCCCATTTACACTCTGATTCAGTCCCATGCTCCAGAAAGAGAGAACACCGTTCGCTCCTCCAAAAAGGCGCGCTGCCTCGATCAAGTCGCTCTCGGAAACGCCGCAAACCTTGGCGGCTGCAGCGGTCGAGACGCCGCCGCAGGCCTCCTTCAACTCCTCAAAGCCGTTCGTGTGTTCTTCTATAAATGCCCGATCAATCATTCCCGCGAGAGTGAGGTGTTCCATCATTCCGTTGAGTAGCACCACGTCCGAGCCCGGACGTACCGGCAGAAAGAGATCGGCGATGGCCGCTGTGCGCGTTTCTCTGGGATCGACCACGATAACTTTCACCTCTTCCGGGTTCTGCTTCTTCCGCCGCTTGATGCGATTGAACAGGACCGGATGGCAGTCGGCCATGTTGCTGCCGATCAGGAAGAAACAGTCTGCGTGGTCGATATCTTCATAGGCTGGCGGCGGCCCGTCCGAGCCGAGTGCCGAAACGTACCCGGCCACCGCCGAGGCCATGCACAGCCGCGAGTTGGCATCGAAGTTGTTAATACCGATGAACCCCTTAAGCAGCTTGTTGGCGACATAGTAGTCCTCGGTCGTAAACTGGCCGGACCCGTAGAAGGCAACTGCATCCGGGCCGTATTCCCCGACGATGCGTTTGAGTTCGGCTGCAATGTGAGATGTCGCCTTTTCCC
>VYDA01000149.1:3123-3548 GCA_009843665.1 Caldilineaceae bacterium SB0675_bin_29
ATGAGCGGCTCCCGAATCCGGTCCGGCGTGTCCAGCGCGCTGGTCAGGTGGATCGGCTTCAGGCACAGATCTCCCAGCGAAGAAGGATGGTCGGGATTGCCGCGCACTTTGGCAACCTTCCCATTTCGAATGCCGACTCTCAGTCCGCACCCGACTCCGCAGTATGGGCAGTACGTGTCGTGCCACTGATCAATCTGCCCGCTGCCTGTTCCACCGCCAGCTGAACTGTTTCGGGACTTCATCTTCTTCCGTGTCGATTCGTTTTCGTCGCGATTCACGAGCCTGACCCTTTTTGCCAGCTGTTTGCGGCGGCGAAGCGATGCCGCAGTAAGCGTTTAGTTGGCGCCGGTCAAAACCGACTCGCCGGCAGCGGCCAGCCGGGCGGCGGTCTCTTCAGCAGCATCCTTCTCCTCTTTCTCGCTGAA
>VYDA01000500.1 GCA_009843665.1 Caldilineaceae bacterium SB0675_bin_29
ACTATTGGAATGATGCCAACTACCACTTGAAAATGTCTTTGGGCTTTGGAATCCAAACCAGCCTAGAAGATGATTCGGTATATTTTGTGAAGGCATTGCCGGCGCGACTCGGGCCGGAATCCACGTAGGAATGACCAGTTGAAACCTTGACTTTAGCAGTGGAATTCGGTATAATAAGTCAGATGGGGATGAACGGCTTCGACGGGGCATTGTCAGGCCTGAGACTGCAAGCCGTAGAGCGTCGACTACGTAAAAAAGGCGCAAACACATACAAATGCCAAGAACACAGGCATGGCTTTCAACTTGGGTGTCCCCCCGGGGGTGTCTCCGGTGGGGGCGGCCTATTTAAGCCACCGGCCGTTTATGCTGGCCCACGGCCCGCCCCGGTGGGGCCAGCAGGCCGGGCGGTTGCTGACATATACTGTGAGCTGCGGCATCGGTACGCCGATAGCGTTGCCTAAGAGAATCGGCTAGTCAGCGATGCGCCTCGTGTTGATCCGAGGCCCGCCGACAAAACTGACATAGGTCAACTAAGCTTGTAGACGTTTCAGGGCGGATGTTTCGGACGCGGGTTCGATTCCCGCCATCTCCACCAGTGTAGAGGGGCGATCCGGGTTAGCGACCGGGTCGCCTTTTGATTCCCAGAGATGAGGCGAGCGGTCTTGGCCCCTTTATGGCAGAGCACCAGAGTGGATCACGGTGCTGCAAATCATCTGACATCGCTTAGAATATACACATGGCGCTTACAACTGACGTTGGACAGGCAAGGGGAGTAAGCTGTGAACAGAGATCAGCTCATAGAGGTGCTCAAGGAACATAAACCTACTCTGGCGCAACGCTTTGGGGTCGTTGAACTCGCTCTTTTCGGGTCCTTCGCTCGCGATGAGGCTGCCAGAGACAGCGACGTGGACATTCTGGTGCGATTCGGAGAGCCTCCCCACTGGAGGCAGTATTTTGGCGCGCAGGCCTTCCTGGAAGAATTGCTGGGCTGCCCCGTAGACATGGCAACTTACCAAGAGCTTAGAGAGGAAATCAAGCCCTTCGTTGAGCGGGAGGCTGTCGATGTCTGATGTCGACCCTGAAGGGCGCCCGTGGCGCTTCTATGTTCAGGACATGATTGAATTCGGCGAAAAGGTCCTTGCCTATACCGACGGTTTAGACCAGGAAGCGTTCATCGCACACGGACTTACCTACGACGCAACGCTGCGTAACCTGCAACTGATCGGTGAGGCAGCCACGCATATACCAGACGAAGTACGCCAGGCCCACTCAGAGGTTCCCTGGCACGCCATCATAGGAACCCGCAATCGCCTGGCACACTCCTATCTGGCGATCAGCGATAGTATTATATGGGGCGTTATCCAGGAGGCTGTTCCCGACCTCCTGCCCGCATTACGGAACCTGTTGGAATCGGAGAGCGAAGCAGGGGAGTAGGCTGCGAGGAGGTAGGGGAATCTGCCGGGGCAAGAGGAAGTTGCCCCCACTACGGAGTCGTAGGTCGAACCGTACCCTAGTTATGGTGGTACGCTTTTCACATAGTCCCCGCCAAATCATTTCCATCTACTGCGTAGAAGAATTCTGCACAATCCGCCCACTCGCCATTGCCTAGAAGACGACACAGGCCGGAAGGTTGCCTCACCTAAGTGAAGCCAACGACTCGTGTAGCGTAGAATTAGCCAGCGGCTGAATTCGCTGGGGACTCACTTCCCATTCTCAGTCCTCTAACTCCAAGTAGGCGATCTCCTCCTCAGACAGCTTGATCTCGGACGCTTCGACGTTAACGTGTACTTCGTCGGTGTTACGCGCCCCTGACAGCGCGTGGATGCCGTCGGGCTGGTTGTAGACGTAGGCCAGAGCGATGTGGGGCACGGAAACGCCCTTGTCGGCGGCCAGCTCCTTAACACGATCGTGGCGCTTGAAGTTCCCCTCTTCGCAGTAGACCTTGACAGCGAGCTGATCATACCACTCGGTGAAAGAGTCCAGGTTGTCTCGGCGGAAGCGGCCGCTGAAAAAGCCGCCGGCCAGACTGGACCAGACGAAGAGCGTTACGCCGTTCTCGCGGCACCAGGCGCGCGCGGCCTCACCGGCCGGCCCGCTGACGCTGATGCAGTCTCGCCAGGGCGGCTCTATCTGTACGGCGAGGCTGAACTGGGGACTGCTGGCGACGAAAGGGGTCAGGCCATGCGCAGCGGCGTATTCGTTGGCCTCTCGCAGGCGTTCGGCGCTCCAATTGGATCCCCCATAGGCGTCGATCTGGCCGGCCTCTTTGGCGGCGTGGAGCGTTTCTACGATGGGGCCGACCGGCTCTTCGGGGTCGTCGCGGTGCAGGACGTAGAGGTCGATGCTGTCCACCTTGAAGCGCGCGAGACTATCGTGGAGATCGGACTGGATATCGTAGGGCGTGACCCGTTTGCGGTCCTGGCTGTGATGGGCACCCTTGCCGAGGATGACTATCTCGTCGCGCAGACCGCGTTCGTTGATCCACTGACCGACGGCACGTTCATTGTCGCCGCCGCCATAGCCGTGAGCAGTGTCGAGGCAGTTGCCGCCGGCCGCGTAAAAGGCGTCAAGCACGGGAAAGGCGGTATCGAGGGTTTTGGTATTTATCCACATCGTTCCCAGCACGAGCCGGGAGACGGGTTTGTCAATGCCGGGGATTTTGGAATAGAGCATGTAGGGTACTCCTGAGTGATTGGGGCTCAAAATAGCGCGCCGCTGTGACGCCGGTGGTTTTCGATGTTTTCGTAAGCTAATTCTACTCTACTTTTTCTATAGGACACGTACATTCTACTGTGCATTTCAATGCGAAGACTCCGACGAAGTACGTCCCAGTGGGCGTTCTGGTCGGTGTGACGCTGTCACGGTCGCCTGTCAGTCCGTTGAGTCACTTCCAGGCGCAGGATGAGCTTGGCGTCCTTCTCCCTTCTATGGGCCCACGGCGATATCCCTGCCCTAGATGCACTTGCCGACGGGTACTGACTTAGGTAGTTCGACTCGTGCTGGAAGGAAACAGCGCGGCGACTGTTGGCAGGTTGTTGAGAAGGCATGATCGCTGGCCAAGACTTTCACGTAGACAAGGCCTTGATTCGAAGCAAGATTTGTCGTGCTATCTGTATGATCATCCAGATTGTCCAGACTCTAACACGTACAAGGCTTGTCCTCCTCCGCCACCCCTACCTGGATTCAGGGCGCGAATTGGCTACCACAGGTATAGGTTCCCGGTCCAACGACAACGGCCATTGCCGGGGCTGGTGCCTATGTCGGCACGTCAGGCAAAAGGGATGAAACGATATTCTCGACGGTCGGCCGCCTGGCCACGGCAGTTCGCTCCCGGGTTGCAGCTGTCTGGATGTGGGCCGATTCATTCGCGCGCTGGGCGGTCACGACAAGGCAGGGAGAATTCTGATATTCCAGGCTGCTCAGGTTGGCAGTAGTGGACGCCTGAAGCCCGTGCACCCTGTTAGTGAATCCTGTCAAGAGGCTGTGCAAATCTGGATTGTTGAAGTCTTCGGCGGAATTCTGAAGAAAGGCGAACAACTGCAGCGAGTCCCGCTCGTTGTCAAGAATCCCGAGATTCCTGCCCTACAGTGTGCTCAGATAATCGCGTAGGATCTCGACCGCCCTTTCTCCGCTAAGCGGGACGGCGATGGGATTCACCGCATCGCTGTGCAAGCAGAATGTCAGCCAAGTGAAAGGGACGGCAAAGGAACGGCTGAGTCGGTCGTTCTCGACTCGCTTCCAGCCGGCCGGAATCTACACAGCGGGCCCAGCAGAGGGCTTTTCCGATTGCGCCGTTACGTATCCAGGAGCCGCGGTCAGCAAGACAAGCACAGAAATCGCCATTGGCCTGAACCGCCTAGACTGCTTCATTTCTGCTCCTCAATTGTTGTGAATCGGCACTGCTATATCCACAATTGGTTTCTGTGTTGACAGGCGATCTGAATCGAATCTGCGGCTCTCAGACACGCGTTCTGCTGTTAGCCCGACTCTGAATGACCTTTCAGACCGTTTGCTCTTTCGCCCTCCCATTGGCCTGCCAAGGGAACGCTCGCGCTGACTTCCTGACCGCCAGCTCTCGAGCCCTTCCTATGAAGGAATCTCCTGAGCGATAAATGTTGCGTTCAGCCATTGCAGGAAGTGCTTTGACAGTCCTGGGGAGTCCTTTGACCGCTTCCGCAAAGGCGGAATGAACTGGCAATTGCTGTCTTGCCAAGACAGGCCACCACCCCTTGGCCAATTTGACACCTTTGGCTCCCATGAAGGCGAGAGAAGCGGCCAGAAGCACCACCAAGACCGGCGTTAATATAGGGATGAGGAAAGGGAAGAGCAGGGCGATACCGACAATTGTGCCGGTCGTGACGAACGCTCCGCCACCTGCTATAACGCCCGTCTGCAGGACCTTTTGTACCAACTCGCGTCTTGAGAGCTTGCCTTCCACATGGTCCAGTCCGTACTCCAGACAAGCAAGAGTGCCGCCAACGACTGCGGCGACTGTTGCGCCTCTGACCATACCGCTTGCGGTCTGCGTGACGGCAGCGCGCAAGGCATCAGACCGAATTACAGCCCTAGCGTCGGCTATGTCGGCCAAACTCATTGGCTCCGGCCCTAGGAAATGGTTCTTCGCGGAGGACCACCAGATTGCGTTGTCCGCTGTCGACGGTCCTCCTTTAGATTTGGGGATGATGTGGGACCAGTTCTTGCCCTGGTGAAACTTCCACAGAGATTCCGGGCCGCCAGCGCGTATTTGGGCAGGGATGGTCTCCCAGACCTTCTGAGCCTGTAGCAAATTCTTTTCTTCGTTCCCTGCCATCTGATACTTCACTTTCAGTACCTCAGGCAAATTATTGAATGTGAGATTCTGCGCAAATGTATAAAGGAATTGACGCGCTACCCACGTCGTCCCCACACTTGGCGACAGGAATTCGATTTGAGACGCCTCGAACCACTTGCCGTTGTCGCCGTTCCCTTGTTGGACGAATTGTTGCTTTTCTTGACCATGCCGGCGTCGAAGCCGATACCTAACGCCGTAGCTGAAACCGTGCCTCTCACCGAAGCTGTAGACACGTCGATCACCGGAACTGCGGACACTTCGGTCGCCATTGCGGGATCCTCGTCGGGTACCGTAGCTCCAGACGCGTCTCTGGCCGTAGCTGGTTTCCACCAGGCAGTTATCGCTGTGAACACGTCGGTGGCCTTTACGCCTATTTGGGCCGTGTGATGAACCGAATGAGCGACTACCTCGATACTTATTGATGTAGCAGTTCTCACGCCTTACCTGAATTTCAGGCCTGTGGGGAATTGCAGGGGAGGATACGAGAGGTGAGATAGCGGTTATCCGATTCAAGAACTTGACGACCTTTGCGGCTTCAAGCTGGAGAGCGCGTCGGGGGAAAGAGACAGATCTGGCAGCAGCGCTTAGGCGATGGCAGCGTGCAATGGCAGCTTTGGAAACCGCACGGTGGAGTTCACGGTAGTGGATAGTTTCTTCTTTGCTCATTGTTAGCTCCAATCGCCGTGGACATCTATCGTGATCAGGTTAGAGTAAAAGATGCAACTCGCGTTCTGACAGGTCTAGCTTCCCAAGCTTAGCGCTTTAAACTCCTCGACCTGACCGCGAATAGCGCGTTCGGTGGGAAGACGCTCGATGCTGGAGGCGCCAAAGAAGCCGGCGATACCGGGCATCATTTGGAGTGCAGTGCCGACGTTTTCGGGCTCGTCGAAGGGGCCGCCGTGGCAGATTACGATCTGGTCAGGATTGACGCGGCGGCCGGCGGCGGCCATTTCCTGCACTTTGTCGACCGCTTCCTCTAACGTGAAAGCAACGGCGGCGCCGATGGTGCCTGCGGTGGTGAGGCCGACGTGGGCGACGAGCAGGTCGGCGCCGGCCTCGGCCATGGCGGTCGCCTCCTCGGGCGTGAATACGTAGGGCGCTGTGAACATGTCCAACTGGTGGGCGATGGCGATAGCCTCAACCTCTTTGTCATAGCCCATGCCGGTGCCTTCCAAATTCTCGCGGAAGGTGCCGTCGAGGAGGCCGACGGTGGGGAAGTTCTGTACGCCGCTGAAGCCAATCTCTTTGAGCTGCTTGAGAAAGACATGCTTGAGGCGGAAGGGATCGGTGCCGCAGACGCCGGCCAGGACCGGTATGTCCTGCACGACCGGGAGCACCTCGGCCGCCATTTCGACGACGATGCCATTGGCGTCGCCGTAGGGCATCATTCCGGAGAGCGAGCCGCGGCCGGCCATGCGGAAGCGCCCGGAATTGTAGATGATGATCAGGTCGGCGCCGCCGGCTTCGGCAAACTTGGCCGAGATACCGGTACCTGCGCCGCAGCCGACGATAGGCCTGCCGGCAGCCTGCTGGGCCTGGAGACGGGCGATGATCTCCTGTCTTGGGATCGACATATGGAATGCTCCTTGGACAGTTCGTAGAGCCTATTTGGTGTCAGTTAGCTCGCGGCGGAGGGAGATACGTTAGGATTCCTCCTGCAGCATCTCCAGCAGCAGAGCGACCGCCTTCTCAGCAAATTCAGGATCGTTGATGTTGGCATCCATCTCGATCAGCGGGATGTCGGCTCTCAGATCGTTTTTGAGGGCGTCGTAGCAGGCCTGATCGGCGCCAGGGTCCCAGAAACGGTCGCCTTCGCTGTCCAACATGGAGAGGCCGCCGAGGGGGATCAGCACGGATACCTTGCCGGCCTGGCCGGCGTTGGCGGCCGCGGCCAGCATTGCCCCCATTTGCTTGTTCTCGTCTCCATTGGTACGCAGGAGAGTAACTTCCGGGTTCCACTCGTAGAGGGTTCGCTCACGGTAGTGCTCGGGCACCGTCTCGATGCCGCCGAAGTTGGCCATGTCGACGCAGCCGGGGACGATGACGGTGGGGACGCCCTGCCGGGGTGCGGCCTGGACACGGTCCGGCCCGGCGCTGAAGACCCCGTCGCAGATTTCGTCGGCCAGCTCGGTGGTGGTCATGTCAAGGCAACCGGCGATGTAGCCGTCGCTGATCAGGTCTTCCATAGTGCGTCCGCCGCTGCCGGTGGCGTGGAAGACGAGAACTTCGTAGCCTTCGCCCTCCAGCAGGCCGCGAGCGTGGTCTACGGCTGCGGTCGTGTTGCCGAACATTGAGGCGGCAATGAGGGGTCGCTCATCTGCTGTGGCCTCGGCTTCGGTCTTAACCATGCCGGCGATGGCGCCGGCTGCATTGGCGTAGATGGCGCGGCTGAGACGGTTGATGCCGGCTACGTCGACCACGGAGGGCATGAATGTGATGTCCTTGCTGCCGGCATAGGCGCTGACATCGCCTCCGCCGACGGTGGAGACCATCACCTTTGGCACGCCGACCGGCAGCGTGCGCATAGCTGAGGTAGCGATAGATGTGCCGCCGCTGCCGCCCATCCCCAGAATGCCGTCGAAGCGGCCCTCACTATAGAGGCGCTCGACGACGGAGGCCAGACCCTGTGCCATCGTCCGCATCGCCTCATCCTTGCGCGTGCCGGAGGCCAGGTAGGAAAGATTGCCGCCGCCGGCGACGGCAACGTCTGCGCGGCTGACATCGGGTTCGAAGGCCGGTTGGCCCATCACCCCAAAATCGACCACGAGAGTCTGCAGTCCAGCAGCCTCGATCAGATCCTTGACGAACGCGTACTCAGCGCCCTTGGTATCCAGCGCGCCGACGAGAAGAACTGTCCCGGACATGGCATTCCTCCTGTGATGTTGGGAAACTGGGCCTCCGGTGATGGGGCATCTGGACTGTGTTTCCTATTGCCTGCTTCAGTTTGCGTCTTACGAATTTCCGGGCGGTCAAACTTGCTGGTGGAAACTCTGAACGGAGAGAAAAGGGATGCAAAGTCTTAGGGGAAGCGGTGCGAAAGCAAAGAGGAAGGGGCCAACTCTCTCCTCCTCTGTAGAAAGGAAACTTGCGCCCAGGATTCAGGCCGCGTGGGCCCTCTCTTCCTCTTCCTGGGCCTGGCGCAGGAACTCCTGCACCTTAACCGGCTTTCCGGTGTGACTACTCTCGATGGCAGCGAAGATCAGGGCGACAGACTGCAGGTTGGCCTCAATATTGGTCTCCATCGGAGGACCACCGTCAAGCCAGTCCAGGAACTGGGCTATTAGCCATGTATTTCGCCACTTGTCTTGCTCCATCAGCTGTATCTCTTCGCCCTGTCCTTCGCGGCTGTACTGCCGCGGTTGGTAGGGGAAGCGCTCGATGCGGCGGCAATCCATGATCAGGGTCTCATTTTCACATTCGGCACGGAAGTACTCTTGCGACCAGCCGTTGAAACCGCTGGCATTGGTCTTGGCCCCTTCGTAGAAAGCACGCGTACCGTTCTCGAAAGTCATCATCACATGGCCCTGCGAGCCTGTATTGTACTCTCCCCAGGTCGGGTTCCAGGTCTGGGCGTAGATGGTGTCACATTTGGAGTCGGCGAGATCGGCGATAATGTCAAGATGATGGACTGACCCTTCGATCATGAGGGTCTCTTCCATGGTATGGCGGAATTGGGCGCCCCAGTCACCGAAGTTGCGCAGCCCGCAGGTAAAGCGGCAGATGATGTAGTCGATGGTGCCGCCCCGGCCGGAACGCAGCTCGCGGCGCAGGGTGGTCTTGTCCTGGTCGAAACGGTGGCTCATGGTCACGCCCATCTTCTTGCCTGCCCGCCTCACTTTGGCGGCGATGCGCACGGAGCCTTCAAACGTATCTGCGATCGGCTTCTCCGATATGATGTGCATGTCGTGCGCGAGGGCGACGTCGACGACGGACTCATGGAAGGCGGGAGGGACGACGACGGTACAAAAGTCGGCCGGGTTTTCTTCGAAGGCGCGCTCGATATCGGTGTAGCACTTTTCGGGCGGAAGTCCCAGATGTTGTTGGGCGTTGATGAGGACGTCCGGGTTGACATCGACTGCGGCCACAGGTTCGATACGACCGTCGGCGATATTGGGGGGCAGGAAGCGGGAGCACCAGCCGTTGCCCTGTCCGCCGGTGCCGACCTGGATCATGCGGTACTTGTTGGTCATTAGGAGAGTCCTGTCTGCGTGATCTATCTGTTACTGTCTTGTTTTCAGGGCCTCAGCGCAACGAACTCCATGGCTCCTCTTCAAATACGTCAACGAGCGCGTAGCCTTCGTCACCGATACAGGGGCCGAGAATGGCCAGCAGTTTGGCAGGGCTGCCCGAGTCGTTGAAGGAGGCGTGAACGACGTCGGCGCCGATGAAGGCGGAGTCGCCGGTGGAGAGCAACTGCTTGTCCTGCTCGATCCACTGCTCAATTGTGCCGTCGATGACGTAGATTACTTCCTCCTGGTCCGGGTGTTTGTGAAAGGCATGGCCCTGTCCGGTTTCAAGTGTCACTTCGATGACGACCAGATCACGGGCCGCGGTGGTGGCGGGGCGGCTGGCCCAACCCATTACGCCCCAGTCCATATGATCTCGCTCCATTGTTGAGGCAGTGATAAACTTACCTTTCATTGTCGATGCTCCTGTGAGATTGGCTCTTCGGGCGGCGGAGGCAAGAAGAATCCAACAGTTTAAGTCGTTCCTGTTCGAAGGCTTGGCAACTGCAGTGATTTTTTGCAGTGCAAGTATACCATAGGGACGGCGCGGAGACACGAAGTACAGTCCTATCCAAGCGAATGGAGAACGGGCGATGTCCGCAGAACGAAGGGACCACTGGAAGGGAAAGCTGAGCGAATCCCGCGAGGCACTGTTTGCGCTTCTAAACGGCCTCTCGCCAGAACAGTGGCAGACGACGGTTTTTGCCGAAGGCGACACGTGGACGGTGGCCACCGTTCTCGCGCATCTGGTGGAGAGTGAACGGGGCATGAGCATCCACGTTCACAAGATACGCAAAGGGGAGGCCACGATCCCGGATGATTTCGATCTGGAGCGCTGGAACGCCGGCCTTACTCGCCGAACCGGAGATGTTGCGCCGGGAGAGCTGATGGCCAACGCGGAAGCCACGCGCGCCAAGACGCTGGAGGTGATGGACTCTCTCGAAGACAGCGATTGGGCGCTGACCGGCCGGCACGCGTCGCGGGGCGAGATCACGATTGACCAGTATTACGAGACGATTTATGTCCATGAGGTGGGACATTTGGAAGATATTCGCGCGGCGGTCGACGTGTGAGGATGTAAATGAGTGTAACGAACGGTATGCGACCCATACATCCCGGCGAGATTCTAGAGGAAGAGTTGGAAGAGCTTGGCATATCGGCTGAAGCGCTGGCAAGCGCACTGGCTATCCCTGGAGACCGTGTCACTGCTTTTCTGCACAGAAACTGTGGAATTTCGGCCGACACGGCGCTTCGACTTTCCAGATACTTTGGCACGACGCCCCAGCTCTGGTTGAACCTGCAGAAGACCTTTGAACTTCGAGTGGCAGAGATCGAATCAGGTAGTGAGATTGTCGAGAGCGTGAGGCCAAGAGAGACGACAGGGGCGGCAGGCCCAAGCGCGACATCGATCGCTTGAAATTATCAAGGATACCGCCAATCCGAATTAAGACGAGATTCAATTCTTAGCTTGAGTAACTGGCCACCGCTGCCTCGTCGACTTCGACGCCCAGGCCTGGTTCCTGAGGCGGGGCGAAGCGTCCATCCTGTGGAATCGGATAGGAATGGGCGATAGTCCCCTTCCAGGCGAGAGACTCGTGGCCGTGTTCCATGATCTGGAAGTTGGGGATTGCGAGCGAATAGTGGATTGTGGCGGCCACGGACAGGATGCCGCCACCGCCCACGTGGGGAGCAATGGGCAGGTTGAAGCTGTCGCAGAGTGCAGCGATGCGCTTGCCCTCGGAGAGGCCGGTGCGGGCGACGTCGGGCATGGCGACGTCGAAGCCGCGCAGTGCGATCCAGTCGCGCCACTCCCAGACGGTGCGCAGCCACTCGCCGGTGGCCACCTGCATTGAGAGGGCACGGGCGATCTCGGCTTGGCCGCGAATGTCCTCAGGCTGGCAGGGCGCCTCGAGCCAGCGTACGCCCAGTGTCTCCAATCCCCGCCCTAGTTCGATGGCCTCCGACACGTCGCGTGTGCCGTGAACATCCACCAGCAATTCGATTTCCGGCCCCACCGCTCTACGCACCGCATCTACAACCGCAACGATCTGTGGATTTGGCATGCGCAGGTGCAGTTTCAGAGCGCGGTAGCCGGCGTCGATTAGGGAGTCGGCTGTTGCAACAGCAACGTCGGGTTGGGTTCCGCCCATGCCGGCGTAGACCTGTACGTCAGGGCGGAAGTTGCCGCCGAGAAGCTTGTAGACCGGCTTGTTCAGGGCTTTCCCCAGAAGGTCGTAGAGGGCCAAGTCAACGGCAGCCAGGGCATCTACGTAGAAGCCAGTGACGTGGCCGCGCTCGCGCATGGCGCTGAAGAGGCGGTACCAGAGGTATTCAACGTCAAAGGGGTCCTTTCCCAGCAGAAGGGGCGCGCACAGTTCCTCCACGATGGCAGCGGTAGCGCGGGGCGCGACAGGGGCCTGCCCTTCCCCCCAGCCGACCAGACCGTCATCAGATTCCAGACGCACCAGGCAGGTCTCGTGATTGCGGGAGTAAATCGACGTCCAGGTATCGGCGGCAATTGTATAGTCGCCATAGGCCTCGACCTGGTCGCTGGCCGCCGCTGAACTTTCATTGGAAGGGGGTATTTTGATGGCGAAGGCTCTTATCGAGGAAATGCGCATTGTTATCTCCACTGGTGGTTTGGCACAGGCGCACCGATTTGCCGATGGAAAGAGATTCCATCATATTATGGCGGCCTCACGTTCAGGTGGGCTTTTGCCCAAGACTATACGGGTTTCTGCATTTGCAGACAAGGAGGGCCCCCGTGGCGACCGTCCCCAAGCGCCGATACGCGTCAATTTCGAGAAGAGTATTCAGCTACTGCGCAGAGGTCATTCTGCTATTTGCCGGCATACTGTTGCTGCAAGGCTTGCTCATCGTGCTGAGACTGAATCCGCTGGTGCAAAGTGTGCTGAGCGGGGCCGGTCTGTCTAAAGGCGTCTATCACCTGTGGCTGCTGGGTACGGTCGACTTGCCACTAATTCTCTATTACACGGCAACGCTGGGATCCTCTGCGCAGGCGACGCTGATGATGCGCTGGCTGGGGATACGTTTGGAGCCGGTGAGCGAGGATCCGGTTGGTGCCCGGCGGGCGTTGCTACGCACTCTGGTAATGTTGATCCCGTTTGAAGTGAACCATTTCTTTATGGTTTGGGCCAACTCGCCCGAGGGTATACCAAACCGACTTTCGTTACAATACGCGGTAGTTGGTAGCTTGATATTGGCTTACATGGTGAGTGCGGCGCTGTCGCCGAGGAGGCAGAGCATCCATGACTGGGTAGCGGGTACCGTGGTAGTCAACACGAGGGTGGCGTAGAATCACCTTATCCGGCGCACATATCGGATTGACATTGTTTGCCCTTATGCAGACGGTAGGCTATAATCTCGCGCATCATACCCTGTACGGACTCTTCTAATCCTCATTGCCGTGCCGGGACGCAGGTCGGCGGACCTGTTGGCAGCGGTTCATCACCGGCTTTTGCCACAGTTCGACGGATGGTCTTCTATTCCACTCGCATTTCAAACCCTTTAACAATGCGCTTGTTCAGTTACGGAAAAACAGAAGCAAGAAAGAGCACTGACTAACATGGTCAAATTGGCGGGCACTCACAATTTTGACGCTCCAAAAAGCGAGGTATGGGAAGCGCTGCTGGATCCCGACGTTCTTTCGCGGATTCTGCCTGGCTGCAAACGGTTGGACAAGACCGCGGACAATGAATTCAGCGGCGAGATCAGCATTCGCGTGGGCCCTGTGCAGGGCAGTTTCAACGGCAAGGTCACGCTGGATGAGATCGATCCTCCCAATGGCTACCGGATGGAGATTAACGGCCAGGGACGGCCGGGCTACGTCAAAGGCGTGGGGACGCTGCGCCTGGAGGGCGATGGACCGACAACGCTTCATTATGACGGTGATGCTCAGTTGAGCGGACGCATCGCCAGTGTGGGACAACGTTTGGTTGACAGCACAGCGCGTTCGCTGACCCGCCAAGGGTTGCAGTCGCTTGAGAGTATCATCGCGGCACGACTTCAGCCTGCGCAGCCGGAGGCGACGGCGCCGTCGAACGGCACGGAAGCGGCCTCGGAGTCGGGTGCTCCCGGCGGCGCACGTGATCCGGCTCCGCCGGGAAGTTCCGCTGACGCGGCTGCACAGCCAGAGATGGCAACTCCCTCGACAATGGAAGTGGGTATCAACGTGGCCAGAGATGTAATCTCAGACCTTGCAAAGGAAGTACCAATCAACAGCAGTGGGCGCAAGGTTCTCTACGTCCTGGCCGGTTTCGCCGCCATAGTGTGGATGTGGCGGCAGCTCTTCGGCAAAGCAAAATAGGTCGTATTTCTTCAAATCGCCAAAAGAGGAGGAAGCTCTATGGGTATATCCATCGAACTGGAGGTCAATGGCGCAAGCGTCAGTAAGGAGGTTGAACCAAGGCTGCTTCTTGCGCATCTCCTGCGCGAGGAACTGGGCCTGACCGGCACGAAGATCGGCTGCGACACGAGCCAGTGCGGCTCTTGCACCATCCTCCTCGATGGGCAGGCCGTCAAGTCGTGCACCGTGCTGGCGGTCCAGGCAGACGGCAGCGAGATCACCACGATCGAGGGTTTGGCCAACGGGGAATACCATCCAGTGCAGCAGGCCTTCTGGGACAACCATGGGCTGCAATGTGGTTTCTGCACACCGGGCATGATTATTTCCTGCGTTGACCTGCTGAGCACGAACCCGCAGCCGAGCGAAGATGAGATTCGCCACGGGCTGGAGGGGAATCTGTGCCGCTGTACCGGTTATCATAATATCGTGCGTGCGGTGCAGGATGCCGCCGAGACGATGAACGGGTAAAGGAGGAACCAGAATATGGCAGGTGAAAGCAATGGTGCGGGTGTATTCGGTTCATCCATCCGCCGACGAGAGGACCCTGAGCTGATTACCGGGCGGGCAAAATATACAGACGATCTGCAGCTGCCTAACATGGCCTACTGCACGATTTTGCGTAGCGACTATGCCCACGCCAAGATCAACAGTATCGACGCCAGCGAAGCCGAGGCGCTGGACGGCGTAATTGCCGTCTACACGGCAAGTGATATTGCGGATAGCGGCGTGCCGGGCGGCATTCCTGTCGGCTGGCTGCTGCCGGACATGGTGATTCCTGAACACTACATGCTGGCGAAAGACACGACCCGGTACGTCGGTGACGGCGTGGCCATCGTGGTTGCCGAGGACCTGTACACGGCGCATGACGCGCTCGAACTGATTTACGTGGACTACGACCCGCGCGACGGTGTTGCCGATCCGAAGAAGGCGACGGAAGACGGGGCGCCGCTTGTACATGACGAGGCGTCGAACAACATCGCCTTCGACTGGGAGATTGGCGACAAGGAGAGCACAGACTCCGCATTTGCCAATGCTGCGCACGTCGCCAGCCTGGACATCGTCAACAACCGTCTGATTCCGAATGCGATGGAGCCGCGCGCCGCGCTGGCAGACTACAATAGCATCACGGGCGAGTTGACTCTCTACATGACGACCCAGAATCCTCATATCCACCGATTGCTGATAAGTCTGGCTTCGCTGGGTTTGCCGGAGCACAAGATCCGGGTGATCGCGCCGGAGGTTGGTGGTGGTTTCGGCAGCAAGATCCACCACTACGCCGATGAGGCGATCGCGGCGTGGGCGTCGATGCAGACCGGCCGCCCGGTCAAGTGGACGGCGACGCGCACGGAGACCTATCTGACCGATGCGCACGGCCGCGACCACGTGACCCACGCCGAAATGGCAGTTGACGCGAACGGCAAGTTCATCGGCCTGCGGGTCGACACGTACGCGGCCATGGGCGCGTATCTGTCAACATTTGCGCCGGCGGTACCAACCTATCTGTACGGTACATTGATGTCGGGTGAATATGATCTGCCGGCAATTCACTGCCACGTTTACGGCGTGTTCACGCATACGGTACCCGTCGACGCCTACCGCGGCGCGGGCCGGCCTGAAGCTACGTTCGTTGTAGAGCGTTTGGTGGACGAGGCAGCGCGTGTCACCGGCCTCGATCCAGCCGAGATTCGCCGACGAAATTTTGTTGCGCCGGACAACTTCCCCTTCCAGACGCAGGTTGCGCTTGCGTATGACAGCGGCAACTATGAAGGCGCACTGGACAAGGCGCTGGAAGCGATAGGATACGACGACTTCCGTACGGAACAGGCTGCTCTCAGAGAACAGGGCAGGTACGTTGGCATTGGCCTTTCAACCTACATCGAGGCTTGCGGTCTGGCGCCGTCAGCCGTGGTTGGATCTCTTGGCGCCCAGGCAGGCCAGTGGGAGAGCGCAGTCGTGCGCGTCCATGCCACCGGCAAGGTGACTGTGTACAGCGGCTGTTCCGGCCACGGCCAGGGCCACGAGACCACCTATGCACAGATCGTCGCCAGCGCGCTGGGTGTACCC
Organism: Caldilineaceae bacterium SB0675_bin_29; assembly: GCA_009843665.1. Lineage (GTDB taxonomy): Bacteria > Chloroflexota > Anaerolineae > Caldilineales > Caldilineaceae > Bin5. The sequence goes on from VYDA01000500.1 coordinate 15,488, forward strand.
TACGAAGATATCGACGTAATCGAGGGCGATTCAGGGGTCATGCCCCACGGTTGGGGCACGTACGGCAGCCGCAGTGCGGCGACCGGCGGCAGCGCGATTGCTTCCGCAGCCGAGAAGGTCGTTGACAAGGCGCGGACCATCGCGGCCCACCTGCTGGAGGCGGCAGAGGAGGACCTGGAGTTTGAAGATGGAAACTTCTTCGTCAAGGGCTCCCCGGACCAGGCGCAGTCGCTGCCCGACGTAGCGTTGCAGGCGTACCTCGCACACAACCTGCCGAAGGGTATCGAGCCGGCGCTGGAGGCGACCAGCTTTTACGATCCTGAGAACTTCGTTTTCCCGTTTGGCACGCACATCGCGGTCGTCGAGGTTTGCGCCAATACAGGCCAAGTGGAACTGCAGCGCTATCTGGCGGTTGACGACGTGGGTAATGTAATCAACCCGATGATTGTGGATGGACAGGTACACGGCGGCATTGCGCAGGGTGTCGGGCAGTCTCTCTATGAAACGGCCGTCTACGACGAAGGCGCCAATCTGCTCAGCGGTACGATGCTAGACTATGCAGTGCCCAAAGCCCACTTCCTTCCCTCCTTCGAAACCGACCGCACTGTGACACCTTGCCCGCACAACCCGCTGGGCGTCAAAGGTGTCGGCGAGGCGGGCACAATCGCGTCTCCGGCAGCAGTAGTGAACGCGGTGGTGGATGCGCTGTCGCCATTTGGTGTAAACCACATCGACATGCCGGTGACATCGGAGAAGGTCTGGAACGCAATGAACTAGCTTTCGGTCTCTCGTCTTCGGTGACTGCGGCGCACGCAAAGCATCACCGAAGACGAAGAGCTTGAAGCGCACCACGGGAGTAAAACGAATGTACCCATCCAAATTCGATTACCATCGCCCGTCATCCGTCCAGGAGGCGGTTCAGATCCTTTCCGACAATCCGGACGCCAAAGTCCTGGCGGGCGGCCACAGTTTGATACCGGTGATGAAGCTACGGCTGGCCGCGCCCGCGGCGCTGGTCGATATCGGGCGCATCGATGCGTTGCAGGGCATCAGCCGTTCCAACGGCAGCCTCAGCATCGGTGCATGTGTCACCTACAACGAGATCGCCAATTCGGCAGATGTACAGGCGGCGGCGCCGCTGCTTGCGGAGGCGGCCGGCCAGATCGGCGACCGCCAGGTGCGATACCGAGGCACGATCGGCGGTAACCTCTCGCATGCCGACCCGGCTTCGGACCTGCCGGCGGCGGCGCTGGCGCTGGACGCGACCTTGCATGTCACAGGAGCGAGTGGCAGCCGTTCGGTCAGCGCGTCTGACTTCTTTGTCGACCTGATGATGACAGCGTTGCAACCGGATGAGATCCTTACCTCGGTCGAGATTGCGGCGGCTGCGGCAGGGACCGGTTCGGCATACGTGAAGTTCGAGCATCCGGCGTCGGGCTATGCGCTGTGCGGTGCAGCGGCGGTTGTGACGCGCGGCGCGGGCGGTAGCTGCACAGGCGCCAGCCTCTGCTTCAACGGCGTTGCGTCCACGGCAGTTTCAGCCAGCGGCGTCGCGTCGAGCCTGGTCGGCTCGGATCTGAGCGACGATGCCATCGTAAGCGCAGTCAGCGGCCTGTCGATACCCGACGCTACAGGCGATATGTTCGCCTCGGCCGGTTACCGCCAGGAGTTGGCCAAGTCGATAGGCATCCAGGCTTTGCTCACGGCCAGAGACAGAGCTTAAGGGCGAGGAGTGAGAATCGGGGAGTGAGGAATACAGGCATTGGAGCGAGAACTGTAGAGAGTTCTCGCTCCCCTCACTCTTCTTCTCAACCTCTTCGTCTGGTCGTAATCGGCGTCAGCGGTTGCGGCAAGACGACTCTGGCGCAGCAGTTAGCGCAGAATCTTTCTCTGCCGCACGTAGAGCTTGACGCGCTTTACTGGGAAGAGAAGTGGCAGCCGGCCTCAAGGCCGGTTTTCCGCGGGCGGGTGCAAGCTGCGACAGCAGAAGAGTCCTGGGTCGTTGACGGGAACTATAGCCAGAGCCGGGACATCGTCTGGAGCCGTGCCACGGATCTTGTCTGGTTGGACTACGGCTTGGTCCCGGTGATGGCTCGGGTAATCTGGCGGACGGCTCGGCGGCTTATTACACAACAGGAGTTGTGGAACGGTAATCGCGAATCCCTCGGCATCACTTTTGGCCGAAACAGTATCATATGGTACGCGTTTACCAGTCATCGCCGTCACCGTAAGAAGTACCTGGCACTTCTGAACGGCGGAGAGTTCAAACACATGAACGTGTACCGGTTCAACAGGCCGCAGGAAGCCTCGCGCTGGCTGCAGTCACTACTTCAACCCAATTCAGCGGCGCCCCAATGACCACTCCGAATCAGCTGCCCTCCGTTCAATCCGTCGCCGAAGCCCTGCGAACGAAAGCGTATATTGCGGACCACAGCCTGGCCACGGCTATCTTCCTAGCGCTCAAATTGAGGCGTCCTCTGTTCCTGGAGGGGGAGGCCGGGGTCGGCAAAACGGAAGTGGCAAAGATTTTGTCGCAAATGCTCGACACGCGGCTGATCCGGCTCCAGTGCTACGAGGGGCTGGATGTGAGCACGGCGGTGTATGAATGGAACTACGCGCGCCAGATGCTACAGATCCGGCTGATGGAAGCAACTGGACAAGGCTCGCATCGACCGGAGCATGCCGATGAAGCGGCGGGCAAGGAGTTGCGAGAGGCGGTAATCCAGGACCTTTTCAGCGACACGTTTCTTCTGCGGCGACCGCTTCTACAGGCAATAGACAGCCGCGGTCAGCAGAACGGGAAGGCGCCGATTCTGTTGATCGATGAACTGGACCGGGCCGACGAGGAGTTTGAAGCGTTCTTGCTGGAGGTCTTGAGCGACTTTCAGATTACCATACCTGAGATTGGCACGATCCAGGCGCCTACGCCGCCGGTGGTGGTCATTACTTCAAATCGCACGCGCGAGATTCACGACGCGCTGAAACGCCGCTGCCTTTACCACTGGATCGACTACCCCAGCTTCGAAAAGGAGTATGCGATTCTGCACGCAAAGGCTCCGCACGCTTCAGAAAAGCTATCGAGAGAGGTCGTGGGCTTTGTGCAGGAGCTGCGGCGCGGAGAACTGTACAAGTTCCCGGGCGTCGCTGAGACGCTGGACTGGATGAATGCTCTCACTGCGCTCGATCAAGAGGAACTTACCGAGAACGTGGTGGACGAAACGCTGGGCGTGCTTCTCAAGTACCGGGATGACATCGAGAAGGTGCAGGGCCAGACCGTACGCGAAATCGTTCAGGTATTACGGAGCCAGGACGGCGCACTGGCATCGCTCGATGAGTGAATCCGATAGCGGCGCGGTGGCCGAGGAAACATATACGAGTGTAGAGAGAAATGGAGGCGGAGAAACCGGACCTCACCTCCCGCACTTCATGCCTGCCCCCTCCGGACCCGATTCGGAACCTTCTCCCTTCCACGGCAATTTTCTACAGAACATGCTGCTCTTTGCCCGTCTTTTGCGCGGGCTGAGCATCCCGGTCACGCCAACACAGATACTCGACCTTGTGGAAGCTCTGACGCAGATTAATCTGCGGGTCAAGGAACAAGCACGGGACGCGGCCAGAGCTATTCTGGTCAGCCGGCAGGAGCATCTGGAGTTGTTCGACGAGGCGTTTGACCTGTTCTGGCGGGCGAGGGAGAGACAGGAGCTTGCTCGCATCAATCTAGGAGAACTGCTGCAGCAGACTCCGCAAGGAGAGATTCAATACCGCTTGATCCGGGCCGACCGCGAGCAGAAAGACGAACGCAAGCAGGTCGACCAAAAGCCCCTTGTCGAGAAGATCTACACCTACAGCAGTGCCGAAGCCCTACGTAGCCGGGATTTCGCGACGATGACCGAGTATGAGCTGCAGCAAGTGAAGCAATTTATGCAGGAGTTGCAGTGGACACCGGCGGAAAGACGCACACGGCGCCGTGTTCCCGCCACCCACGGCGACCAGGTTGATCTGCGGCGATCGCTGCGCCTGAATGTGCGCTATGGCGGCGAGCCGATAGTTATTGCCCGGCGCCAGCGCAAGACTCGACGCCGCCCGATAATCGCACTGGCCGACATCAGCGGCTCGATGGATCGCTACAGCCGCGTGTTGCTGCAGTTCCTGTACTCGATCACGCATGCGCTGGACAGGGTAGAGGCGTTTGTTTTCAGCACTCGGTTGACCCGAATCACGCGCCATCTGAGGCGGCGCGACATCGACCTGGCCCTGGACCAGACCGCGCACGCGGTGCATGACTGGGCCGGAGGCACGCGCATTGGTGAAGCGATCCGCGCCTTCAATTTTGACTGGGCACGTCGCGTCTGCGGCCAGGGCGCAATCGTCCTCGTCATCAGCGACGGCTGGGACCGAGGCGATCCAGAGATGCTGGGACAGGAGATGGGGCGTCTGCAACGCAGCTGTCACCGGTTAATCTGGCTGAACCCTTTACTGGGTTCACCAAGCTACGAACCGCTGACGCGGGGGATTCAGGCAGCGCTGCCGCATACCGACGAGTTCCTGCCGGTACACAATCTGATAAGCTTAGAGCAGCTGGCGAAGGTGATGGCAGAAGCGCAGGCATGACAGAGTCTGCATCGTACTCATAGAGGCGTATCGTGCCAAGCAACGCCAAGGCACACCAGGGGGCGTAGCTCATATCATGAAAGAGATCCTGGCCGATATCGACAACTGGCAGCAGGCAGGCAAACAGGTCGCTCTGGCAACGGTGGTGCAGGTGTACGGTTCGGCGCCGCGTCCTTTGGGCGCGAAGCTGGCGGTGTCCGAGGACGGCGCCATGGTGGGTTCCGTCAGCGGCGGTTGTGTGGAGAGCGCCACTGTGCAGGAGGCGCTGGAGGTATTGGAGACGGGCAAGCCGCGTCTTGTCTCCTTCGGCATCGCCGACGAGACGGCCTGGGAAGTAGGACTTGCCTGCGGCGGCACGATCGAAGTTTTCATAGAGCCCTTGAATTGGTAGCTTGGAGAAGGGGTAGGTGGCTGTACTCTTCGATGCGGCTGCAAAGACAATACGACAGGATGAACTGTGCGCGGTCGTCACCGTACTGAACGGAGACGAAATCGGGCGTAAACTGCTGGTGCGCCGTGAGCGCGTGGCCGGCGGGAGCGAACCCGCCGTTACGGCCACGGGGTCCCTTGGGGACGCGGCAATGGATCAAGCTGCCGTTGCCCGAGCGGCGGAAGTGATGGAGGCGCGCCGGACGACACGCGTTACGCTGCCGGTAGAAGATCGGGAATGTGAACTGCTGATCGACGTCCACGTGCCTCAGGAAAGACTGGTAATCGTTGGGGCGGTCCACATCGCTATCCCGCTGGTTTCTTTCGCCCGCGAACTGGGTCTCTATACGGTCGTCATTGACGCGCGTCCGATATTCGCCACGCAGGACCGATTCGGCCATGTGGACGAGTTGATTCGGAGCTGGCCCGACGAGGCTTTGCAGGAGATGAAACTGAACGAATCCTCCTATGTCGTCACGCTGACACATGACGAGAAACTGGACACGCCCGCGCTGATCTGTGCGCTGGACCGTCCCGTCGGCTACATCGGTGCGCTTGGCTCAAAGCGCACACATGCTAAGCGTGTAACCGCTTTGCGCGAGGCCGGTGTGAGCGACGAACAGATTTCCCGTATCCACGCGCCGATTGGGCTCGACCTGGGTGGGCGGAGTCCCGGAGAGATCGCGCTGGCGATCATGGCGGAGATTGTGCAGGTGCGGAATCGCGTCAAGGAGGCGGGAAGATGAACGTCCATCCCTTAATCGAGGCACTGTCGCGACTATATGATGCCGACCGCCTGCTGACCCGTCCGGCACAGTTGATGGCATACGAATCGGACGCGCTGACGGCATTTCAGCAGAGACCGGCTGCGGTGGTAATCCCACAGAACCGCGAGGAAGTAATCGAGACGATCCGTCTGTGCCACGGGTACAACGTCCCTTTCGTTGCGCGGGGGAGCGGCACCAGTTTGTCAGGAGGCTCCTTACCGATAGCTGAAGGCATCGTTATCGCCCTGAATCGCCTCGACCGAATTTTAAGGCTGGACGAGAAGGAGCGCATCGCCGTGGTCGAGCCTGGCGTGATCAATTTGAAGGTCTCCGAGGCGGCGAAGCCCTACGGTCTCTACTACGCGCCCGATCCATCCAGCCAGTCAATCTGCACGATTGGCGGCAATGTAGCCTTCAACTCCGGGGGGGCACACTGTCTGAAGTACGGCATGACCAGCAATCACGTCTTGGGGATGACGGTTGCTCTCCCTGACGGCGAAGTGGTCGAGTTGGGCGGCGAAAGCCTGGAAGGCGCCGGCCCAGATCTGCCAGGCTTCTTTGTGGGTAGTGAGGGGTTGTTCGGCGTTGCGCTGGAGATTACGTTGCGATTGCTGCCGATCCCGGAGACCTATCGCACCGTGCTGGCGGCGTACGACTCCTTACATGCGGCGGGGGATGCGGTGACGGCGGTGGTGGCATCCGGTCTGCTACCGGGCGCGATCGAGATCATGGACGCGCTGGCGATCAAGGCGGCGGAGGTAGGCGCCAAGGCGGGCTATCCGACGGCGCCGGCGTTGCTGATTGTCGAGTTGGAGGGCGAAGAGAGCGCGGTGGAGGCCGAATTCGCCCAATTGATGCAGCTGATCGAAGAAACCGCGCCTCTGGAGGTACGCATGGCGCAGACCGCAGACGAACGCGCCCGCATCTGGAAGGGGCGCAAAGCCGCATTCTCGGCAGTGGGTCGACTTGCCCCGGACTATATCGTGCAAGATGGGGTTGTGCCTCGCAGCCGGCTTGGGGATGCGCTGGCTGAGATTGACCGGCTCAGCGAAAGTTACGGCATTGATGTGGCCAACGTTTTCCACGCCGGTGACGGCAACCTGCACCCGCTGATTCTGTTTGACGGCCGTGAGGACGGTGCACTGGAACGGGCGGAGGAGCTGGCCGGTGAGATTCTCGAACTGTGCGTTGAGCTAGGCGGCTCCATCACGGGCGAACACGGGGTCGGCATGGAAAAGCGCGCCTTCCTTCCAAAAATGTATGGCCCGCTGGAGATGCAGGCGATGGAGGATGTGCGGCGCAGCGTGGACAGCAGATCTCTCGCCAATCGCGGCAAAATGCTGCCGGCGGGCGAGGCCGAGTCTTTGACGCACATCGGTCCCCATCCACTTGAGAAGGCGGGCGTCATTTTCAGGGAATAAGGCTAAGCCGGGCCTCCCAGGAATCCACCGCTTAGTTCACAGCCCGCAGAACATTAGGTCACTTCCAGGATGTAGGCACACATGGTGGTGTCAGGAAACCGGTTCGCGGGTACAGTGCCTGGACAGAAACTCAGGTCAGAAGGATGGGTCCAAGGTGAAAAGTAGCATACTCCTTGCAGTTGCCCTGCTCCTCTTTTCCTTTGCAGGGGCCTGTGCACCGGGCGGGGATCTACTTCAAGCAGGCGCCGCGTCCCCTGTTGAATCAAGTCCTGGTGCGACTGCAACGCCGGCGCCGGTCCGTGAAAACATCGCGATGCAGGGAACGGCAAATGCCTTTGAGAGGAGCGGCTTTGCGCAGCTGGCGGTCGATGGGGATCTGGAATCAATCTGGAATTCGAATCAGCTGGCGCCCCAATGGTTTTCGATAGAATTCGACAGTTTCTACCTGGTTGACAGAATCGAGCTGGTAGTGACGCAACTGCCCGCCGGCCCAACTACGCATGAGATCTGGTTAGGGGGAGGTTCTGACACGCGCGTTCTCCAGGACAGACTCATCGACGTGCATACGGAGGATGGCCAGACATTGGAGATCACTGTCGAGCCTCCGCGCAGGATGAACGAAGTCCTGATCGTAACTCTTGATAGCCCCAGTTGGGTCGGGTGGCGGGAGGTCAGAGTGTTCGGATGGCCGTCTGCAGACCCAGTGGAGGTGAAGGGGAGGGAGACGGAGTCAAGCGGGGCCGATCGTCCGGTGGCTGAACCGTCTCCGCCTTTGGGGACGAATGTAGCCACAGTAGGGTCCGCGTTTGCTTCGGCAGGGGAGGAGCTCGCCGGCCTGGCAAATGACGGCGATCCGGATACGTATTGGACTGCGCAGCTCCCGTCCCCGCAATGGTACTCAGTCTCCTTTGACGAGTTATACCTTGTTGACAAACTGGAACTGGTAATTGCTCAGGCGCAGGCCGGTCCATCTACGCACGAGATCTGGCTGGGTAACGGCTCCAGTACGCGAACGCTGTACAGAAGATTCGACAATCTACACACAGAAGATGGTCATACGCTGGAGATTCCAATCGTTCCTCCACGCAGCATCAGCGAGGTGCAGGTCCTGACGCTTGACGGTTCGAGCTGGGAGGGCTGGCGCGAGGTAAGGGTGTATGGCTCACGTTCCGAAGACCCTGTCGGAGATGCAGAACTTCCGCAGTTCAGTTTGGACAAGTTCGCCGAAGGACTTTCGTTACCTGTCCAGGTCACACATGCCGGCGACGGGTCAGGGCGCCTATTCGTAGTCGAGCAAGAGGGACGGATTCGAATTGTCAGAAACGGCGTAGTCGAAGAGACACCTTTTCTCGACATTGCAGGCCGGGTAGGATGCTGTGGAGAGCGGGGATTGCTCAACGTAGCCTTTCCACCAGCCTATGCCGACAAGCAGTATTTCTATGTAAACTATACGGACAGAGCCGGGGACACTGTCATTAGCCGTTTCAGTTCGGCCGCAAATCCTGATCTTGCCGATCCTGAGAGCGAAGAGGTTGTGCTCCTGATCGCCCAGCCTTACCATGTCCACAATGGCGGCCGCATCGTCTTTGGTCCTGCAGACGGGTATCTCTACGTTGGCAGCGGCGACGGCGGCCACTCCACGTTTAAAGATGTCGAGAATCGCGCCCAAGACCCGCGCACGCTGTTGGGCAAGATTTTGCGCATCGACGTGGAGTCTGGCAGTAAACCATACGGCATTCCGGCAGACAACCCATTTTTCCAGGTCGACGGTTTTCGCGATGAGATTTGGGCCCTGGGCCTGCGCAATCCGTGGGGCTTCGCCTTCGACGAGGCGACTGGCGATCTCTACATACCCGATGCAGGCCACATAAAGCACGAAGAGGTGAACTTTCAGCCGGCAGGAAGCCGCGGCGGCGAAAACTACGGATGGGACGTTAAGGAAGGCAGCAGATGTTTCGAGTCTGTGTCGTGCAGCGCGCAGGGTTTGATTTCGCCGGTAGTTGAGTATGACCACGTGTACTCTTGCGCGATCGTAGGGGGGGCCGTCTATCGGGGCGACAGCTTTCCCGAATTGGATGGTGTTTTCTTCTACGGTGACTTCTGCAGTGGAAGAGTCTGGGGGCTGAAGCGGTCGGAGGCCCCCGCGACCGGAAGCATCTACGACGGCTGGCTGAGCACACTTCCGGTTAACGCCAAGGTCCCTGTCAGCGGCGTGGGGGAAGATGAAGAAGGCAACTTATACGTAATCGGCTATCAGGACGGCGCACTGTACAAGATTGTTGGGAAGTAGGTGGAGGAGAGAACCGGCCTGGAGACTCCAGTCATGGTGGCTCCGGGGCGTCCAGATAGACTCGATGCCTATAGTTTGGAAGAGTCAGTCGAATCGCCGCAGACGTAGCAGGAGCCTGACCGGCAAGAAGCCCGGACCATGAACAGCGTTGATGAGATCCAGGAAGCGGTACGTGGTGCGAAGAGTGTTCGCATCCGAGGGGGCGGGTCCAAGCCTGCTCTTTCGCGGCGACACTGCCATGAGGACGTGCAATGGCTGGACTTGTCAACGCTAAGTGGCGTCATCGACTATCAGCCCGACGAATATACCTTTACTGCCCGAGCCGGTACACCAGTCTCAGAGATGTCGGCGTTGCTGGAGGAAAAGGGTCAGTATCTGCCATTCGATCCGCCGCTGTCCGAACGCGGGGCAACGCTGGGTGGAACGGTCGCCGCCGGCCTGAGCGGGGCCGGACGCTACCGCTACGGAGGCATTCGCGATTTTCTGATTGGCATTCGCTTTGTCGACGGGAAGGGTCAGGTGGTCCGGGGCGGGGGCGCGGTTGTGAAGAACGCGGCCGGGTTCGACTTTCCCAAGCTTTTTGTTGGCAGTCTGGGAAGACTGGGAGTTTTGACCGAACTGACTTTCAAAGTCTTCCCACAGCCATCGGCGTTTACGACTGTGGCAGCGGACTTCAACGGCCATTCCGAACTGCTGAGCGCTTTGGATACGGTAACGCGCAGCGCAATCGACCTGCACGCGGTCGATTTTGCGCCGACGCAAAAGGGATGGACTCTGTGGGTGCGTAATGGGGGATTGCTGAACGTACTGAAGGATCGGGCTCAGGCATTGCAGGCG
>VYDA01000656.1:0-872 GCA_009843665.1 Caldilineaceae bacterium SB0675_bin_29
GCTCTGTGTTGACAAGCTTCTCTTGGATGCCGAACTCAGTTGATTTGGGGATTCGAAAAAGCGGCCAACATTGCCTGCGTTAGCAATTTGGGGTAAGGTAAGCGGCACTTGAATTCTGACACCCGACCACGTTCACTCACTTGAAGATGACAGAGGCATGTCAAGCGGATGACGACAGTTCAGCGGCCCCTGCCATTCACATTGAAAGGGAAAGATCGGGATGACCCAAGTGCAGATCGAAATGCCTGACTCAGATCGCGAACTCTTCGTTCGTCAAGCACGGCGGGAAGGCATGACGCTGAGCGCGTGGCTGCACGCTGCCGGCCGCGCACGCCTTGAAACGCAGCAGCGCGCCAGACCCTTCGCCTCAGCGGAAGATGCTATGGCGTTCTTCCGGGCTTGTGACGACCTGGACGGTCCCGAAATGGAACCGGACTGGAGCGAACATTTGCGTATCATCAACGCTTCGCGCGCAAACAATGTGGCAGGCAAGTGATTTTTGTCGATACGAATGTCTTCATTTACGCGGTTGGCCGGCCGCATCCGCTTCGCGACCCCGCCAGGGAATTCTTTGCCGCATGCGTACGAGAGCGTGCTCAGCTATGCACTTCGGCAGAGGTCCTGCAAGAATTGATCCATGCATACCTGCCCGCCAGGAGAATCCAGGCCCTTGACGCAGCACTGGCGTTAGTGTCGCACGCCAATGTTGAGGTATGGCCATTGGAGAAGGCGGACGTGGCCCTGGCGCGACAACTACATGATCAGCATCCCTCTCTACAAGCCCGCGACCTTTGCCATTTGGCGAGTTGCCGGCGGCGCCACGTGCAAGAGATCAAGACTTTCGACAAGAGTCTTGCCAACGTGAGCAGTTC
>VYDA01000656.1:882-3543 GCA_009843665.1 Caldilineaceae bacterium SB0675_bin_29
CCTCATCTGAATTGTAGAGGGGAAGGTTCCCTCTCGCTATTAACGTTTAGGCGCCCAAACGTTAATAGCGCGATCCACTATTCAAGTAACGCTAATAGAGGATTGACCACCATGCGGCTCGGCACAGCCAGCGGCGGCGCAGTCCCTGCCCCAAAAAAATGATTGACACGATATTCAACCCGTGTTATCTTCTCCCGCAGTGCCCCATCTTGTTTCACGCAGGTCCTCATGGCAGGCTACAAGTGATTTGTCTCAGACGTCGCTCCCTCCGGCTTGGCCGGGCGATAGACGTACAGTAAGTCTTGAGTCTTGAGGCAACGACTAAGCCGTATCCAGTGTATGGGCTTCCGGGGATAGCCGAAGGCGAGCAGAGAGCGGTAAGGAAAGAGAGAACACCTTGGTTCGCCCCGTCCAGGGGCGCGAATTAGCTGTGGCTGGGTCACATTCCGCGAATTACGAACGGAAAAGCGACATTCCAGAGTTGTGAACAACGGACAATCAGTAGCGAAAGATCCCTGGAGTACAGACAATGCAGAGTGCAAACGGAAACGAGGCGCAGGTCCAACGCAAGGCGCTGACCGAAGAACAGATCAACCGCTTCTGGATCGACGGCTATCTCACGATCGGCAAAATTCTGGAGGAAGAAGAGATCGAGCTGTTGCGGCAGGAGTATGACTATGAATTTGAACGGGCGCGCAAGGGCCAGAATCCCAGGTTCCGCAACCTGTCGATCGAGGATACCGACGACGTGGAGGCCAAGAACCAGGCCGAATCGCAGATGCTCCAGATCATGCAGATGTGCGAATACAACATTCACTTTCGCCGCCTGCTCTACGACGACCGCATCCTCGACATGGTGGAGGACCTGATCGGGCCCAATATTCAACTTTTCCACGACCAGGCGCTGTTCAAACCCGCCCACCACGGCGGCCCCGTCCACTGGCACCAGGACAACGCCTACTGGAAATGCAGCCCGCCCAACCTCGTCAGCTGCTGGCTCACGCTCGACGACGTCGACATTCACAACGGCGCCATGCAGTTCATCCCCGGCTCCCACTTCCAATCCGTTTCACATGAAGACTCAACCGACGACAGCGTTCTTCTCGACTACGGCGACAACGTTGACAAGTCCCAGGCCGCGGTCATCGCCCTGCCCGCCGGCGGCGTAACATTGCATCACTGCCAGACCCTGCACTACACGGCGCCCAACGTCACCGACAACCAGCGCCGCGCTTTCGCCATCCACTTCATGACGCCGGGCACCAAGTCGCTGCGCGAGATGCAGTATCTGGAGGTCTCGTTCGAACGGCCGGTATTGAGGATGCGGGTCTGAGGTTAGTTCTTAGTAGGCAGTTTTCAGTAACGGCACGCGGCCGCGTCTTGGGCATTGGCCAAGAGCACATGACCAGCGGTACGGGGCTGCCAAAACAGGCAGCCGGGCACGATCGAGTTCTGGAGGAATGGCAATGCAGACCGCAAATGGGAACAAAACCGCAGTACAACGCAAGGCGCTCAGCGAAGAGCAGATCAACAGCTTCTGGACGAACGGTTATCTGAAGGTGGGCAAGATCCTGGAAGATGACGAAATCGAACTGCTGCGCCGCGAATATGACGGGGAATTCGAACGTGCGCGTAACGGTCACCATCCCAGGTTCCGAAGCCATGAAATCGGGGAAACCAGGGTTCTTCAGATCATGCAGATGTGCGAATACAACATCCATTTTCGTCGCCTGCTGTATAACGATCGCATTCTGGACCTGATCGAAGATCTGATTGGGCCCAACATCCAGCTTTTCCACGACCAGGCGCTGTTCAAACCGGCCCGCCACGGCGGCCCCGCGCACTGGCACCAGGACAACGCCTACTGGAAATGCTCTCCGCCCAACCTGGTGAGCTGCTGGCTGACGCTCGACGACGTCGACGTCCACAACGGCGCCATGCAGTTCCTGCCGGGCACGCACTTTCGCTCTGTGGAGCACGGCCGGCTCGCCGAAAACAACGCCCTGCTCGAATTGGGAGAAGAGATCGATGAGTCGAAGGCGGTCGTTGTGCCCCTCCCGGCCGGCGGCATGACCCTGCATCACTGCCAGACGTTGCACCACACCGCGCCCAACAAGACCGACCGGCAGCGGCGCGCCTTTGCCATCCACTTCATGACGCCCGGCACCAGGTCGCTGCGCGAAATGAAGTACCTGGAGGTCTCGTTCGAGCAGCCGGTGCTGCGGATGCGGGTCTGAGGTCAGTTTTCAGTTGGCAGTTTTTGGTAACGGCACCGGCCGAGTCTGGAGCATAGGTCAATAGCCCATGACCGGCGGGGCGGAGATGCCTGTTTTGGCAGCCGGGCAGAGGAAACATCTGGAGGACTGGCATTGCAGACCGCGAATGGGAACACGACGACGGTAGAACGCAAGGCGCTGACCGAAGAGCAGGTCAACCGCTTCTGGACCGACGGCTATCTGGGCATTGGCAAGATCCTGGAGGATGACGAAGTCGAGTTGTTGCGCCGGGAGTATGATCGCGAGTTTGAACGGGCGTACAGCGGCCATCATCCCCGCTACCGCAGCCATGCCGTCGGCGACACCAGGATACTCCAGATCATACAGATGTGCGAATACAACATTCACTTTCGCCGCCTGCTGTATGACGACCGCATTCTGGACC
>VYDA01000146.1:0-1072 GCA_009843665.1 Caldilineaceae bacterium SB0675_bin_29
TTCCGGTCTACCTCGGCCAGTGTGACGAAATGGACTTGATGGCTGCCTACACGGGGCTGTCAGTCGGCATCGATTTCGCCAGCGCCGCCACCCTTATTGCGCCTGAAGTCTTCTCAAGCGGACAGTTGTCAGATGTGACTAGCTCGGACTTCCTGGGACCTCACCGGTTCATCCTTGACCGTCTCTGGCATGATGATCAGTGCCCGGGACAGTACGTGATGGGACAGGCAGTCGACGAAAGAGGCATCGCGCTCCCCGGAGTGACGATTCGACTGGTCGACGCCTGGGATAATACATATCAGACTGTCTCCAAGAGCGGCGCAGGCGACGCCGGCCGATTCGATTTCCCAATCTACGGTCGGGACGCACCCCAGAGTTTCACATTGCAGGTCCTTGATGCCAATGGCAATCCAAATGGCTCTCCGATTCTCGTCCCGCATCGTACCGACGAGAACAGTAACAGGCCCTGCCACCACCTGGTCGTGAAACGCCAGTCTTAGCGATGGTAAATCAACGATTACAGTGCGTTGTGCCTACGGTCGCGCCACAAACCTTTCTTGGCTGGCTATAATGAAGGGAAGGCTAGTCGATAGCAGGCACAGAGCTGTTGGGATTTGGCCTGGGATTTCGATAAACTGGACAGAATACGAACAATGTCTCCGCAACGAATCCGTATTCCGGGGCTGTGCCCTGAAGTCGAACTAGAGTGTTTGCATTCGGCAATTTGGAAGGCCGGCTTTCCTACTGTACGGGAATCTGGAGGGAATCGATGAACTTAGGAAACTCATGGCGCTATGTTTGCCTCGCTGCAGTTCTGGCGCTGATTCTCGTAGCAGGCCCTTACGCCTTGACTGCGCAGGGTTCGGTAGAAGATTCGACGGTAAGCGGGCAGTTGAACGAACAGTTCGCTAAGCACTACCTTGGTCTGCAAGTCATTGATACATCACAACCTGTTACGATAAAGATGGATTACCAGCCGCAGCACAGCCACACGCTGGACGAAAACTCCGGATTTTATGTTTTTAAGCAGTCCGGTTTCGACCGCTACATCAATGCCGCGTCTCCCTCGGAC
>VYDA01000146.1:1082-3542 GCA_009843665.1 Caldilineaceae bacterium SB0675_bin_29
CGCTGGGGATGTCTCCGAAATCGTTACCATCGTAGTCTACAATGATACAACAATGGACCTCTCCTATACGTTGACGGGAGAAAACGTCAGATTTGTCGATGAATCAGGAGAACAGGTTGTAAGCGGTAGCACGCCTGATGCGCCGGCGACCTCCACGCCTACCTCTGCCGGGCTCCAGGCGGCATCAACTTCTGCAGCGACTCCGCAGGCAGTGGTGACAACGAACGCAGTCCGGTCGACCTGGGTCAGAGGCGAGCTGAATGAGCAGTTCGCAAAACACTACCTCGGGATATCGGTTGCAGATACGGGACAGCCGGTAACTATCAAGATGTCATACGATCCGCAAGACAGCCATCTGATTGACGAAAACGCCGGCTTCTACGTCTTCAAACTGTCAGGATTTGACCGTTACATCAATGCCGCACCCCCTTCTGATAGTGTCTTTGCTACCGGTTACATTGAATCCATGGATGGCATCAAGCGCAAAGTTGCCCAAATTGGCATCGAAGACGTGGGTGATATCGTGGCGCTGGTTACCTACAACGACACTACGATGCCCTTTTCCTACACGCTGCAGGGCGAAAATGTACTATTCCTCGATGACTCCGGAGAGCAGGTTGAAGGTGACAGGGTGGTTGTCCAGCAGCCCGCTTCGGGCACCGCTTCCTCAGCCGCGGGAACCGCAACGGAGATTTCCCTGGGCGGTACCTACACCGTGAAGGCGGGAGATACGCTTGGCACCATCTCCTCACAAGCCTACGGCAGCACAGACTATTGGTCTTCGATCTGCACGGCAAACTCGCTGTCGAACTGCGACCTCATTGAAGTGGGTGACGTTTTGACGATTCCATCTCAGGCCGATGCCGACGCTATTCTTGGAGGGGCAGTTCCCACACCGGCTGCGACGGCTGACGCAACAGCGGTAGCGACCCCAACTCCTACTGCGGACGCTATGCCCGGGGCAACCGCGACGGCGACGCCCTTTGCGACGGCCATTCCGGAGGCAACGACTACAGCAACGCCGGCTGCAACGGCTATGCCGGAGCCTACCAGTGATGCAGGCATGATGGAGGACGATCTCATAGAAGTCGCCGAAGACTATGAACAGCTGGACATATTGCTCTTGGCTCTGGATCTGGCCGGCCTGACGACGTCCATAGCCGATGGCGGACCCTATACTATCTTCGCCCCGACCAACGCCGCGTTCGCCTCGCTGCCTGAAGCGAGGCTGGACATGCTGATGGCCGACTCGGAACTGCTGGCAGACACACTTAGGTACCATGTCGTGTCCGGAAAGCTGAAAGCCTCCGATCTTGCATCGCAAACTTCACTGACCACGCTCCATGGAGGGACCATTGACGTCACCACCACAGATGACGGCTCTCTCGCCGTCGAAGGTGTAAGCATCGTGACGTCCGATGTGGAGGCATCCAACGGGGTCATTCATTTCATCCACCAGCTCTTGCCGGATCCGGATGAAAACAATTCACAATAGGCTCATCGCCTGCTAAGGCAAAAACACCCAAATCAGTCGCAATGACGCCCTCTGTTCACCGAACGAGGGCGTTCTTCCTTTTGCTTACTTCGCACATACGTGCTAAGATCCGTCTATTGAAACATTCGATCAGACCTATATGGCGGAAATGCCAGACGAATTCCCTCAGAGCACGGTAGAAGAGAAGGGGGAGCCCTATGGCGGCGACAGCGGCGAGAATGATCCGTCTCCCCTGGAAGCCGCAGATCTTGGCGCGTATTTCGACGCCGGTGGGAGGCTGTCCTCCCTTATGGAAGACTACGAAAGGCGACCCGGACAACTGGAAATGGCTGAGGTCGTCAAGAGAGCAGTTCTGGAGCGGCGCCCGGCGCTGATCGAGGCCCCAACAGGAACGGGAAAGTCGATTGCGTACCTCCTCCCAGCCATTCTCAGCGAATGTACCGTAGTCGTAGCTACAGCCAAAAAGTCGCTCCAAGACCAGCTGTTTCGAAAAGACATCCCATTCCTGCGCCAGGTCCTGAACCGACCGATCGACGCCATTGTGGTTAAGGGTCGTAGTAACTACATTTGCAGCTACAAGTGGGAAAAGGAGGCGGTAGAGAGAAAGCGGCTCGCCTTTCTCGACGCAGAAGACCAACAAGCCGCCTTTCTGCATAGTTGGCTGGAAAGTACCGACAGCGGCGACGTAGACGACTTGCCTTTTGTCTTGAAAAGCGACTTGAGGCCCCGAATTGTCAGTTTTCCCGATGACTGCATCGGTCGCAGCTGCCTCCACTTTGACGACAATTGCTTTGTAAATCAGTTGCGTGCCAAGGCGCGAAACGCGCAAGTGATCATCACCAATCATCATCTCCTTCTCAATGCACTCGAGTTGGGAGAGATGGGCCAGGCGATTCTGCCTGAAGCTGCAATATACGTATTAGACGAGGCGCACCAGTTGGAGGACACGGCCACCTCGGTTTTTG
>VYDA01000482.1 GCA_009843665.1 Caldilineaceae bacterium SB0675_bin_29
CATCAGGTCCCCGCAGGTGCCGGCCTTGTGCCTGCCCTCGCACCATCCCCTACTGACGGTCTCTACCGTCAGGCCGGGCCTGGCGCCTGCACTGCGTCCCGCCTGCAGACGTTAGACAATTTCAGCCACCGCAGCCATGGATTCCCCGCCAGATTATCCCCGCCCCTAATCTGGGATGCACCCGGCAAAAACTCAGGCAACAGATGTACGTAGACCACGCAGGCTGATGGCACGCCTCACGGTCGACCGGAAGGCACCACGAAAAGGCGCTCTTCGAACCCACCTCTTCGGAGCCAATCCTCTCAAAGGATCCTGCGCTGCCGAAGGCTGACGAGGCCGCGAAAGGGGGAAAGCCAGTCTATCTGCAAAAGTAGGCCCAACTTTCCGTTTTTGCCTGAGCAGTGCCTGTTAGCCCTGTTCACCAACTGAACAGCGCTGGTCCCTTCGTGAATCATGCCTGAGACCAAATCGTCTCCCGCGGGATATGATATCGAACTACGCCTGTCTTGCCTACTTGAACGCAATACGCAATACGCAATACGAATTATGCAAAATCTCGGGGTGCCATCTTGAACCAACACTCGCGTTGCCGTGAAGGCAAAAATGAATTACAGTACCCAAAACCGTCCTGACAGGAGGAACTGTATGCACCCCAACTCAATCGTGCCCAAAGCGACTTCAAACGTCGAGCAGGCTAAATCCGATATAGACCAATATGGCTACTGTCTTATCGAAAACGCGTTGGAACCGGCGGTTGTGGACGCCGCTCTTGGCAGATTGAAGGAACAGGCGGCAGCCGAACTGAAACTGGGCGCAGCCTTCGAAGACGGGGGCCCGAAACAGCAGTGGGGTGCCTTCACCGACGGCAAGGGACGCCCCCGGCAGCAGGCCTATACTGCTGAGGCCGGAGGCGTAAATCAACGTGTGTGGATGCTGGTAAACAAGGGCCGCGTCTTCTGCCAGATCCTCTTTACCAAGCGCGTGCGCGATGTCGTCGATCATGTTCTGGGCGACGACTACCTCCTGTCCAGCTACTCAGCCAATATCGCCAAGCCGGGCGGCGTCGCCATGAATCTGCACACCGATCAATGGTGGATGCCCCACCCCATCCATCGAGAGCCTTCACCCGTACCGGTGGGTTCAATTTCTCGCCAGCGCTCCAATCTGGAGGGCGAAGATCCTCCGCAGATGATTGCACCCTGTGTATGCGTCAATGTAATGTGGATGCTTAACGATTTCAGTGCTGAGAACGGCGGGACTCTGCTCGTGCCCGGAAGCCACCTTCGGGGCCGGCCTCCCCGTCCTTCTGACCAGGAAGAAGCTCTGGCCGCTGAAGGGCCTGCCGGCACGGCCATGGTATTTGACGGACGGCTCTGGCACGGCACCGGCGCCAATGTCAGCTCCGGAAACCGTTACGGCCTGCTGACCACCTTCTGCGGACCGCAGTTCCGCCCTCAGGAGAACTTCACCATTGGCGCACGTTCCGAGCTGCTGGAAGATGCCTCCCCGGAGCTGCTTGGACTTCTGGGATTCAAAATCTGGAGCGGCTACGGGCGAGTGGAAAGCCCTGTCGCCGAATTCGTCAGCCAGGACGAGAGGTCTCTCGGCGAGCTGCACACGTAATTTCTCCGATTGAGTGAACGTCGGAGAGCCTGTCAGGCAATACGCTCAGCTTGGCCTGAATTCACCGCGTCCCCGCTGCTTTCTACCCAATTGGTGGGATGGGAATCATGCACACTGTCGAAGCTCGAACATTCGGCAATACTTCATGTTAAGGGAGCCTCTATGATATACTCCCTGTCAAGCACACTCTGACTGCTCTGGAGGCAATGTGAGCGGGAACTGGACTCGAAACGCATTTGTTTACTTGCTGATACTGGTGGCCGCCGCCGCCCTGTTCCTGAATGTCTACGGCCCCAACGAGAGGCCGCAGACCATCAGCCTGAGCGACGTTGCAAATCAGATCGAGCGCGGCGAGGTCTCCCGCATTGACGTCCGCGGAGAAAGACTTCAGATCTTCTCTCAAGGCGGCGAACAGCCCCTTGCCAGCCGCAAGGAAGAAGGCGTTGCTCTGACCAGGACAATGCAGGGCATGGGCGTCTCTGAGGAAAGACTGTCGCAGGTCAAAATCAATGTCCAGCCTCCTTCCAATTCGGGCAACTGGTTTGCCTTGGTCATTAACCTGCTCCCGCTGATCCTGATCGCCGGACTATTTCTGTTCCTGTTCCGCCAGAGCCAGTCCGGCAACAACCAGGCCCTTTCTTTCGGAAAGAGCAAAGCGCGCATGTTTGTAGGTGACCGGCCCACCGTCACCTTCGGCGATGTCGCCGGCGCCGATGAAGCCAAGCAGGAGCTTGAGGAGATCGTTGAGTTCCTGAAAGAGCCGCAGAAATTCGTCGCTCTGGGGGCTCGCATCCCTAAGGGCGTACTTCTGGTCGGCCCCCCCGGGACGGGCAAAACCCTGATGGCCAAAGCCGTCTCAGGCGAAGCCGGAGTTCCCTTCTTCAGCATCAGCGGCTCTGAATTCGTCGAAATGTTTGTCGGCGTTGGCGCCAGCCGCGTGCGCGACCTCTTCGAGCAGGCAAAGCGAAACAGCCCCTGCATCGTCTTCATCGATGAGATCGACGCCGTCGGGCGCTATCGTGGCACAGGCCTGGGCGGCTCCCACGATGAGCGCGAACAGACGCTGAATCAGATCCTGGTTGAAATGGACGGCTTCGGCACCGATACAAACGTCATCCTCGTCGCCGCTACAAACCGTCCCGACATCCTCGACCCTGCCCTGCTGCGCCCCGGCCGTTTCGACAGGCGAGTCACCATGGACCGCCCGGACCTGCAGGGACGCAGGGCAATTCTCGACGTCCACGTCAAGGGCAAGCCATTGGATCCTGACGTGAAACTGGATCTGATCGCCCGTCAGACACCTGGTTTCGTAGGCGCTGACCTGGAAAACCTTGTCAATGAAGCCGCCATCCTGGCTGCACGGCGAAACCGTCGCACAATTGCCATGACTGAAATGCAGGAGTCGATTGAACGAATCGCTATGGGAGGGCCGGAGCGCCGAAGCCGCCTCATCACCGACCGGGAACGACGCGTCGTTGCCTACCATGAATCCGGACACGCCATCATTGCACACGTCGTCAAAGGAGCAGACCCTCTCCGGAAAGTATCCATCATACCCCGCGGAATGTCAGGCGGCGTCACACTGACTGTGCCCGAACGAGATCGCTACCTGTTGCCGCGGTCCTACTTCGTAGACCGCATCGCTGTTGGGCTGGGAGGACGCGTGGCAGAAGAGCTTGTCTTCGGCGACATCTCAAACGGGGCCAGCGATGACATTCAGACAATTACTCGTATGGCCCGCGCGATGGTCATGAAGTACGGCATGAGCGATACCATGGGTCCCCTTCAGATAGGAAGTCAGGAGGAGAATCCGTTCCTGGGAAGGGAGTTGACCGAGCAACGCGACTACAGCGAAGAGGTCGCGGAGGCGTTGGACAGCGAGGTGCAGCGAATCGTGAGTGAACAGCCCGACCG
>VYDA01000405.1 GCA_009843665.1 Caldilineaceae bacterium SB0675_bin_29
CCCCCGCCGCCCCACCAAAGCATTGCAAAAGTTAAACCTGTACCTTACACTCACAAAACCGTGGAACAGACACCTTTTGGCTCTCGTTTACAGTTGCTATGGGCGATACCACGATGAGTCCGAGAAAAGTACAAGTCGACTGGAAAATCGGCATCAAGCAGTGCCCCTGCGGCCAGCCCAACTATCTCCACGAATCGCACTGCGTCGGATGCGGAGTTGCATTTGCTGGCGCCCCCAGTCGCCAGCCTTTCAAAATGAGACGCCTCTTCAGATTCGCGCTCCTCACAACACTGGCCGTCTACCTGACCTTCTACCTGTCCACTCCAACAATCTCCCTTCAGCAGTCAACCGTCCTTGCCCAGCACACAAGGGCAAATCTGGAAACCATTGAGAATCAGATCTTGGCACTGACGACCGCTTTGAGCTGGAGAATAGTTGGGTTTATCGAAGAGATAAGTACACAAGATTGGACTCTTAGCCTGGAAACTAAAATCCAGGAACTGGCACAGCAGTTCGCCAACCGCAACGACAACAAAACCCAGCCCGACCCAACGCCGGACCAGAACGAAGCCCAAGTCCACCGCAGTCAAAAGCAGACCGCCAGCCCCACGCCGACACCTATCCCAACCCCCACCAGGATCACCATCGACAAGGTGCTCGTCGTCCATGTTCAGCTGGGCAACGTTCGCACAGGACCTGGAATGAACTACGACATCATCGGCAAGGTCCAGGAGGGGGACCGGTTGGTCGAAATAGTAGACGAATCGGGCGGATGGTACAGATTCTGTTGTGTGGACGGCGACACACTTGGGTGGCTGCACAGCAGCCTCGTTACCGCATACCACACCGGCGCCGGGCCGCCCCCGCAGCTCAACGCAGACCCCTACTACCAGAAATACCTGGATGCACGCGGCATACCGATTCTGGCCCCTGAATCAGTCCCGGACGCGGAACTACGGCGCGCGCAGGCCACCCTTTTCGGCATGGTCGCCGACCGTCCCGACCTGCTCGACGTGCTGGCATCGCAGAACACCAGGATACTGCTATACGACAGAAACAAAGGTGGGCTTTCACAGTTGCCGGAATTCGCCGATTACTCTGATTCAAAGTTTGCGGGTGTGTGGGGTGAAACATCCTATGGCGGAGCCGTGGCCGCGCCTGCAATGACTTCCTATCATTGCAACGAGATATTGATTCATGAGATAGCCCACGCTCTGGACTACGCTCTTCGTGTCCGGGATCGGGAGGCCAATCGCGAACCCGGATTCAAGCAGGCTCGCAATCAAGCCTACTTGAACGCCATGGATGCGGGACTGTGGGCCGGCTATGAATCGACCTTGAGCCACGAATACTGGGCCGAAATGGTCGTACACTGGCTTCGACCCGACCTGTTTCGCACCCAATTCGGACTGAGTGACCTGTCGGAGTACGACAGCAATGCGGCCCGGCTGGTCAGACAATACTTGGGCAACCCGACCCTGCCTGACTTCTGCAAGACCCGGCAGTTCGCCATCAGGGGCAGGGTGCTGGATGACAGAGGCAATCCAATGCCGGAAGTTTGGGTCACACTGTCCGCTTGGAGACGTGACGGCGAGGGTTCTTGGCCGCTTCGTCGCTATCCGGACGTGGTCGCGAAACGCACCGGGTTGGACGGCAGATTCTGGATTGTGGAAGCTGTCGACCCCGGCCTGCTCGAAGCAGCCGATTACTTCACCTTGGGGATTTGGCGAGGCGAATCCGCCGATTGGTGGCCTGCCTGTTCCATAGCAGGATTCGCCGGGCATAACAAGACGGTAGTAAAGAATCCCGATCAGGAACTCCACATCGAGGTGACGGGCCAGGACCTGAGCGGATATACGCTAACCATCCCCGATGGATTCGACTGGTCCCCCGTGATGGAATGTCAGTAACCGACATGGCAACTGTTTGCCCCATTCCACACGATCCTTGCGCCGCCCCAGGCGCCGCGCAGCAGAACTGGCAGCACAGACGCCCGGCCGCGGCTCAGCAATCACGGTTAATCCCCTAAATCCCCCAAATCACAGTGCAGACAAACGCACGCGGCGAAATCATTAGATATCGTTTTGTTTTCACAGACCCATCCAATACCATAAATTGGCCGTCATCTCTTACTCTTCTAACAGCCTCTAAGTGACTGAAGCACGTCGGCTTTACTCCTCATGTTGGAAGGATACGGGGATCATCTTCGTGCAATTCAAGACTCTGCCCCATTGAAGCCCGGCTCCCGTGGAAATTCAGTCACAACACTCGACAAGCTGGCCAGCAACCTCTCTTTCAGCATTGACACAGTTGCAGTTACAAGTGAACTTCAGAGCTTTGCTGAACCGGAATCTCGTGTGCGCTTACTTCTATCGACTTTCGAGCCTATCGAGCCGCACTGGTACCCTGAAGGCTATACGCTTGCAGAAAGTCTGTGTTCCGCTATCGCCAGACGTGCTTCATGGATTCAGGAGGTGGACCGTTCGCTACGCAACCAAGGCACGCAATATGGCGCGATTGTTGGTGCCATGGAAAATGTCCGCCTTCAATTCTGCTGGCGTAACGGCCTGCCTGGCAGGCGCCTTGTCCGCATCGCCAATCTGCGTTCACTCGTCAAGTCCCAATCTACCAATTGCGGAGGATTATCATGTTTGCGCCGGACGATCCGAAAAACAGAAGCGGCCGCGGGAGCACCAAGTGGCCGACCGTGGCCGCGCTGCTGATACTGCTCATCGCCACCGCGGCCGGCTGGAACTGGGTTTGGGGCCTGTTCTTCCTCTACTGGTCGCTTATCAGCTTCGTCGCGCGCCAGACCTTTATCGTGCAGGTCATCCACCGGGACGAACATCCCGTTCTTTTCCACCTGGTCAGCATCTCGTGGGTGCTCCTGTCCGTGCTCATGGTACTCTACGACCTTTTTCCCGCAACCGCCGCACTGTGGCTGGGAGGTGCTGAAGGCTGAGTCCGCAACCATGCCGGTTCTGCCGGTCGCAGCGTATGCGTCGCAGGCCTGGTACGACCTGGAGCAGGCCCGCATCTTCTCCCGCACGTGGGCCTGCTCCGGTTTCGTGGAGGAGATCACCGAACCCGGCCACTATCTCGCAGTACAGGACGGCCTGAACAGCATCTCTATCGTCATGGGAGAGGACCGGAAGCTGCGCGCCTTCCACAACATCTGTCGCCATCGCGGCACCCAGCTATTGCGCGCGGTGGGCAAGACGCGCAAGATGATCGTCTGCCCCTACCATGACTGGACCTGCGACCTCGAGGGCAAGCTGCGCGTCATCCCCGACCGCCGCCGCGCCTTCGCCGGCGTAGATCTCGACGGCCTGGACCTGAAACCGGCCGCGGTCGCGCGCTGGCGCGGTATGCTGTGGGTGCATCCCAGCGCCGACGCCGTCCCCACCGAAGTCGACATCAAACAGATCCCCCCCGATTGTCTGCATGACCCCAGCTGAAACGTAACAATCGGGCCGGTCACCGCCCCGCGGATGGCTGCATCTCCCTCCCGGAGGTCGCGATGCG
>VYDA01000030.1 GCA_009843665.1 Caldilineaceae bacterium SB0675_bin_29
GACGGAAACCTTCGATTTCGTCACTCTCACTCTCAGCGAGTTCGGATGCTTTCATTACGAGGCGGACAACCAACGGGTGCTCACTGAAGTGGCGCGTGTCCTCAATAGCGGCGGCCGTTTTCTCCTTGACATTGTTGTGAACCGTGACGAGTTGATCCTGAATGGCGACCGCAACAATTCCTTTGATGGGGGTGGATTCCTTATCGCAGACAAGGGAAGCCTTGATCTCCTGAGCGGCAATTACACCAGGGCTTTTCAGTGGTATCAACAGGGCCGGCGCTACGAAACTACCTGGCAGATCCGGGCCTTTACACCGCCGGAGGTGAAACGTATGTTGGAAAAGGCCGGCTTCCAGGAACTGTCAGCATACCGGAACTATGCCGGGGACAGCCTGACCCGGGACAGCGCCGGAATGGTATTCCTGGCACAGAAGTAGCCCGCCCTGCCAAACCCTATGTCGCTTCAGATACCGCTGTCAGTTCAGCCCCTGTAACCTCTTTGCGCATAGGCGTCCCATCGTAACCCAACGCCGGGCCCAGCACCGCCGTCGTCATGCCGGCGTGGTTCTCGCGGCCATGACCGCGGGCGATCGCGCTGACCGAGCGCGCCGAGCAGCCGTGGTCGCGGCCGTCCGGGAAGGCGTCGCGCGCCAAGAGGAAGTAGGTGCGTGCCAGATCCACGGCGCGTGCTTGCAGGGCGCTGTCCCCTCCGATTTCCGCGGCCACCGCCAGTGTAATCGGATTGTGGCGTCGTTCGCGGGCGTCTTCCAGCCAGCGCGGCGCATCGGAGCGTTTGCCCACGCCAGATGCGCGGCGGGCGGAGTGTTTGGACTCTGTGTCCAGGGCGACTTCGGTGA
The DNA here is from genome assembly GCA_009843665.1 of Caldilineaceae bacterium SB0675_bin_29. Taxonomy (GTDB): domain Bacteria; phylum Chloroflexota; class Anaerolineae; order Caldilineales; family Caldilineaceae; genus Bin5. Next base: position 857 of record VYDA01000030.1, read on the forward strand.
TGCTGAAGGGGTCGAGCCGGGCCGCGGCCTCCAAGACCGCCTTGTCGTAGCGCCCGTCGCCGGTCCAACGGCGATAGGTCCGCACGGCAGCGGCGGCCGCGCCGGCATCCGGGTCGGCCAGCTGCGCGGCCAGCGGCTTCAGCAGCCTCTCGGCCGCCTGTCGAAAGCGGGGCTCGCCGCTCTCCTGCCACAGGCGCAGGAATGTGTTGACGGCGTCGGAGCCGAGCAGATTCTCCGCCCGGTCGACTTCAGCCTGCAGGTCGGGGGCTTCGCCCATGAAGGAGTAGTAGAGCGCCTTGTCGTCGGTGCTGAACTCGTACAGGACGCCGTCGGGCGTCAGGGCAACCGGCAGCGCGTCCCCGGCCAGAATGGCGTCCACCCACTCCCCCGCGTAGGCCGTTGCCAGCTCGGTATAGCGCTTCCTGGCTGCTTCCGTTTCCGGTTGCGACGCCGCCAGCAGGCAGATGTTGACGCAGCGCAGATGGTCAGGCGTATTGAGCGCCATGCCCGGCTCCGTGCGCAGCCCGTCGGCGCCGAAGAAGAGCGAGTGGAAGCGCCGCCGGTCCCAATCGAACCAGTCCGGCGCCGCGTTCGACCAGTTGCCCATGTGCTCGGCGACGTCGTCCAGCTGCCGCGCTGTCTCCCCGTCGTCCGGCAGGACACGCTGCAGGGCGCCCAGGAAGAGCTCATAATGCTCGGTACCGTGGTGCGCCTCCTGCATGCGCCAGTAACCGTGCCGCCACTGTTGCGTCCGGGTGAAATGATCGCGAATGCGATCGCGTTTCTGTTGCAGGAAGCGCAGAATGCGTTCGTCCGGTTCGGCGCGCAGCAGCGGCTCCCAGCCGGTGGTGTAGGTGCCCTGGTCGTGGACGTCGGTGGCCGGCTCGTCCGCGTAGCGGTCGATGGCCTCGTATGCCCAGCGGCGCAGATCATCGAGAAAGCGCTGGCAGGCGTGGGGCAGGTCGTGGGAGGGTTCGATCTGGCGCCTGTGCATGGCTACCCCTGCAGCTCGATTTTGAATGTATAGGCGTGATCGCACGGGCGCTGGCTGGGCGTGCTGACGGTCAGTGCGTTCTCGTCCTGTTGCCAGGTGACGGGCTCGTCACTGCCGAGCATCGAAACGCCGCGGATGCGCCCGCCGACCGACGAGCCGCTGCCCAGGGAGGTGATGGCGGCCTCGCTGCCGGGCCAGCCCAGCACGATGGCATAGAGGGCGGCGTCCTTCTGCGTGAAGCGCACGTCTTTGGCGGTAAAGGGGAGATTACTGCGCTCGGTCAGGTGCCCAACCACCACCTCCGTATCGCCCTCGCCGAACCGCTCCCAGTGGCGCGTGCCGTAGATGGCCTCCCCGTTCACATCCAGCCATGCGCCCAGGTCCAGAAGCAGTTGGGTTGCCTGTGCGGGGATGACGCCGTCGGCGCGCGGTCCGACGTTCAGGAGCAGGTTGCCGTTTTTGCTGACGATGTCGACCAGGTCGTGGATGATGGTTGCGGGGCTCTTGAACTCGTCGTCCTCGATGTAGCTCCAGGCCTTGTAGCTGACCGCGGTGTCGGTCTGCCAGTAGTGCGGGCGGATGTCGTCGAGCTTGCCGCGTTCGACATCGTAGACGGCGACGCCGTCGGGGAACTTGTCCTTGTACTGGAGGACCGGTTCGCTGCCCCACTCCAGGGCGCGGTTGTAGTAGTAGGCGGCGACCTGCGGGCGGTAGGGCGCGAACTCATCGAAATGCCAGCCGAAATCGAACCAGAGCACGTCGGGGCGGAAGTAGTCGATCATCTCGACCGTGCGCGCGTACCAGTTCTGCAGAAAGTCCCAGCTGGCGGGCGCGTCTTCCGGATGCGGTGGGCAGTAGAGCTCCTCCAGGCCGGGATCGGTGGTGTCGAAATCGTCGGCGTAGGAGTAGTAGCGCCAGTTGAAGGCGCGGTGGCTGGAGACGCCGAACTTGAGGCCGGCGGCGCGGGTCTCCCGCTCCAGCTCTTTGCAGACATCCCGTTTTGGGCCCATCTGGGCCGCGTTCCAGCGGGTATGGGTGCTGGCGTACATGGGGAAGCCGTCGTGGTGTTCGGCGACGGGCACGATGTAACGGGCGCCGGCCTTTTGGAAGAGGTCGAGCCACTGGGCCGGGTCCCAATTTTCCGCTTTGAACAGGGGGATGAAGTCCTTGTATCCGAACCTGGAGGGATGGCCCCAGGTCTCCGTGTGGTGCTGGTGGTAGTTCGGCCCCTTGCGCGAGATCTCGTCGCGGTACATGAAGCGGGGGTACCATTCGTTGTCGAAGGCGGGGACGGAGTAGGGGCCCCAGTGGATGAAGATGCCCAGCTTATCGTCCATGAACCATTGGGGCACTTCATAGTTCTGCAGGGAGTCCCAGTTCGGTTCGTAGCGGAAATCCGTGGTCATTGCATGGCTCCGTAGGGGTTGATTGCGCGCGGCAACCTGTTGTCTGCGGTTATGTTGATCAGAATGCAGTCGAGGGTTGGTTCAATGCGCTACGGCTTCACCTGGGTGAGGCGGGGCAATCGCATCTTATTGGGATAGAACTCTCCAGAGATGGTCAGTTTTCCAGCCGGCACGGTAACGTTTGGTAGAAATGCCGGTTTGGGCGTTCTTCCGTCTGCGTAAGAGGTTGAGAGCTATTCGGCGCAACATGGTCAAGTTATGCTGCGC
>VYDA01000456.1:0-2350 GCA_009843665.1 Caldilineaceae bacterium SB0675_bin_29
TTGGCCTGGCTTACTTGTGGATGTGGATTTACAACCCGGAATTCGGGCTGCTCACTGCAGTTTTTGACGCGATCAGCCTTCCCAGGCAGCGCTGGATCTATCTTCCTCAGTACGCGAAACTTGCATATATTTTTATGAGCCTGTGGGGCGTTGGCGGCACGATGGTTATCTTCCTGGCGGGCTTGCAAGGTATCCCTGAAGTGTTGTATGAAGCAGCCAGCATTGACGGCGCGGCGTGGTGGGCCAGGTTCCGGTTTGTCACGATACCTATGCTGACTCCGGTCATATTTTTCAACCTTGTTCTGGGGATAATCGGTTCTTTTCAGATCTTCACCGCCGGTTTTCTGATGACCAATGGCAGCCCCCAACATTCGACCTTGTTCTATGTCCTGTATCTGTACCGATCGGCGTTTGAGGACTTGCAGTTTGGCTATGCGTCGGCCTTGGCCTGGGTGTTGTTTCTGATTGTCGTATTTTTTACGCTCATTCAGTTTCGGCTGTCCGGCCGGTGGGTTTACTACGAGAACTAGAGAGTTCCAGCGACATGAGTCAAAGTAACGCTGAGGCTATCGGCACGGCCCTGCCGGAGGAGAGAAAGAGGACGCCGAGGGAGCGTCTGTTCGTATTGTTCACCCACATTTATCTGTTCCCACTGGCGGTTGTTGCTGTTTTTCCGCTCTACTGGCTGATGTCAACTTCGGTCAAGTTTCGCGGCAACATCCTCCGGTTTCCACCGCAGTGGTTCCCCGACCCCATCACGATCGAGAACTACCAGCGTCTCTTCATTACAAACCCGTTTGAAATCTGGTATTTCAATTCTCTCGTCATTACGATCTCAGCTACTCTTGGGGCCACGTTGTCCGCTTCTCTGGTTGCATTTGGCTTTGCCCGTCTTCACTTTGTGGGCCGGAATGTCTGGTTTGCCATCGTTCTGGCTACTCTCATGGTGCCGGAGAGCGTTCTCATCATCCCGCGTTTTGCTCTGATGCGCTTTTTTGGCTGGATTGACACGTGGATTCCCTTGATATTGCCCTTTTTCCTGGGGGGTGGGGCTTTCAATATCTTTCTGCTGCGCCAGTTCTTTCGAACGATTCCGATTGAACTGGATGAGGCGGCCAAAATCGATGGGTCCTCAAATCTGCGGATCTTCTGGCAGATTCTATTGCCGAATCTGAAGCCGGTGCTGGCGGTCGTGGTTGTTTTTACGGCGATTTTCAATTGGAACTCGTTCATGTCTCCCCTGGTCTTCATCAACACGACCGAAAAACTGCCGGTGGCGGTGGGAATCCAGATGGTGTTGGCCGGTTCCCAGGCAGGGCCTGGAAACACGGGTGCGATGATGGCTGCTTCGACATTAATCACAATCCCTGTCATCATGTTGTTTGCCTTCTCCCAAAAATACTTTATGCAAGGTATTGTTCTCACAGGCTTGAGCGGTCGGTAACATTTCGATAGTGTCGACCAGGTTCTTTGGAGAGGACTTCAGGCTGCTCCCATGGTTGAAGAAAATGCTTTGAATGGGGCACAGCAGGCAAGGCTGGCCATGCGCCGGGGAGAGTGGACCGGTACAACGGCATTCAAGGTTCCAGGATATGTTCAGTGCAACCTGGTCGTTTTGCAGAAGTCGGAGGCGTACGACTTTCTGGTCTACTGTCAGCGAAACCCGAAGGCTTGCCCACTGATTGAAGTTACAGACATCGGTGTGCCCGAGCCGCGTTTGAGTGCGCCGGGGGCTGACCTGCGTACCGACCTCCCGCGTTATGCTGTCTTTCGGGACGGTATCCGGTGCGAAGATGTGAGAGACATCCGGGCTCTTTGGAAGGATGACAGTGTAGGGTTTCTGATTGGTTCCAGCCTCACATTTGACGACGCTCTGGAGCGGGCGGGCGTTCCGAAGTCGGAGGAGGTCTGGGTGCTGAACACGGATCTGCCGACCGTTTCCGCAGGGAGGTTCGAGGGTCCGCTGGTGGTGACGATGCGCTGGATGACGCCGAGCGAGGCGATCATTGCTACACAGTTGACGAGCCGGTTTCCGTTTAATCATGGGGCGCCGATACATGTTGGCGACCCGGACGAGATCGGCGCCGATCTGACATCTCCTCTCGTCGGCGATTCCGTGGGGAACATTCCAGAGGGTGTTATGCCGGTCTTTTGGGCTTGCGGTGTAACGCCGCAGCGGGCGGCGCTGCTGGCGAGACCTGAACTTATGATTACGCATGCACCGGGACATGGATTTGTAACCGACCTCAAGGCAGACCAGTTCTGCCTTCCATAAGCAAAGGAACAGAAAATGACCGCATACAGACCAGCCATTCAAGAATCGACTCTGTCCGAGAACGGCACAGTGGAC
>VYDA01000456.1:2360-3518 GCA_009843665.1 Caldilineaceae bacterium SB0675_bin_29
CGTTGGGCGAGCCACTGGGCCAGAAAACGAATTCCATTCGCTGGCTGCAAAAGAAGGTGATGGAGAAGGCTGGGGAATTGCCAAAGGATTTCGCGAGCCAGGCTGACTGGGAGTCTTATCGGGACGGGCTCAGGGCCGAATTGCCCAGGACGATTGGTATTCCTGAGTTTCCGCCATTACGAGACAGTTTGGTTCGTGGTCACTTTCAGGTTGGTTCGAGCGCGGTATGTGAGCGTGTCGACGTCTATGTGGACGAGGACTACGCTATCCCTGCATTTGTTTTTTTGCCTTCGAATCCGCCTGCGACGCAGATGCCGGGACTGGTTTGGAATCCGGGGTGGCCGGAGGACAAGTGGAAGCCTGCGTACCAGGCCTTTGGGGTGCGGTTGGCAGAGCAGGGGTTTGTGGTGCTGGTCCTGGACCACGCTCCTTTTGGCGAAACGTCGCCGATGAAGGACAAGGCGGATATGGGGATGTCGCTGCTGATGGGCATGGGCGACGTCATGGGAGTGAGCCAACTGGGCTTGCGGGCGGCGGAGACTATGCGGGCAGGGGAGTACCTGCGGGCGCGGGCTGACGCTGACGAGAACCGGGTGGCTATTTCCGGTCTTTGCCAGGGGGGCATGGATACGTGGCTGGTGGCGGCGCTGGATGAACGTTTCTGTGCGGCGGCGCCGTTGTGCGCGGCTACCACATTTGAGATTCATATGGTCGAGATGGCGTCGTATTTCGCCAATGCCGACTCGTCGCCATTTCCCTTCGGCATTTTGAATGTTTGCGATATTCAACACCTTCATGCGGCGATCGCTCCTCGCCCATTGTTGGTGCGGGCCAACCTAGGCGACCAGTGGTGGCCTATGAGCGGGTTTAGCGAGCTCGAAAGGTTGACGCGGCAAGTGTATCGATTTTACAAGGCAGAGGACCGGGTGGACTTTCGGGCTGAAGTACATGAACATAACCTCACCGGCCCCTTCGCCGATGCCTTAGAAGCGTTCTTGCTGCGATATGTATAGAAGGTATGGTACGGCCAACTGGGCTGTCATTCTACCGATTGGTCAGGACTGACTTCAGGATGATTCCAGTGTGGTGCGGCGAAGCCAGCAGTTGCGGCTCGAGGGAAGCTCGCGCCTGTAGAATAGGTTTTTGACCGATGTGAAG
>VYDA01000625.1:0-687 GCA_009843665.1 Caldilineaceae bacterium SB0675_bin_29
GTGTGCTGGTTACGGTTGAGACGCCGCCGCTCCCCGCTTGCCACCACTGCCAGGCTGGTCAGTTTCAGCGCTGGCACAGCGGCCCTGACTCTGGCTTTCCATTCGCCCCTCGTCGCGCTTCAGCAGGAGTTGCTAATCGGAAGGGCTGGGCAGCAAATGCTCATTGGCCTATTGGCTCCTCCTCTCCTCTGGCTGGCTTGCCCGGCCCACGTCATCCTGCGCGGCCTGCCGCCTTCTGCCCGTCGCTGGATCGTGAGCAAGCTCAAAAAATCTACCTGGTCGGGGATCCTGATCCGCAGGCTGACCCAGCCGCTCCTGATCTGGCTGTTGGCATTCAGCGTCTTCCTGCTCTGGCATGAACCCGGCATCGCCAACTGGCTCCTGGTCCACCCTTCTGTCTATCGCCTCTGCCTGTGGGGCGTCTGGATTACATACATGCTATTCTGGTGGCATCCACTCGGAACTGGCCCGCGTCTGCGTCGGGCAATGCACCCCGCCATCGCATTTCTATTTGTGATCCTCGGCGGCGAGGTCCCCAACATGGTAACCGGCGTGACTCTGGCATTTCGCAACACGCCTGCCTACAGTTACTATGCCGGCCGCCTGCCCGTTCTTGAGCTGACCACGATGCAGGATCAGATGATCAGCGGCGGAATTATCTGGTTCTTCGGCAGCGTCGTATACGTT
>VYDA01000625.1:697-3505 GCA_009843665.1 Caldilineaceae bacterium SB0675_bin_29
GTATACGTTGGTGTTGCCGTAGCACTCCTCGGCCGCGTCTTTCGCAACTTTGAAGCCCCGCGGCCGCAACCTATCAGTTGGCATGCAACCAAACGCACCATCGCGCCCGGCCTGGAACATCGGGTCCTGGGCCCGTGACCGGTGCGACCCTTCGAGATCAGCCCCACAGACGATTCAGGACTGCCAACTGTTTCTGGGCGCCTCTATTCGTCGACCTTCTGTCTGACCGTCCAATCCGGGGCCTGAGGCGGCTTTCACTCCCAATTCCGTCCTCCTCCGGCACAAGCTCGCTCCACTCCACCCCATGACTCAGAATAGAAAGCATTTCCTGCTCAGTGCCTTCGCGGCGTTACTCGTCTCTGTCGCCTTGGGTCTGGGCGCTTGCTCCTCCCTCGCCGATACCCTGTTTGATGCAGGCAGCGGCGCCGACGGCCCCGCCCAAGTCAGTGTTCGGGACCAAGACAGCCCGGTTTCGCTTCAGACAGCCCTCGCTGATGAAAAGTCCGTTGAATCGGCAGGCGTAGCCAATACGCTTCAGCCCGTCTCACTTGCCCGCGAGTCGCAGGCCCGGCTTGCCGTCTCTGTCCCAACCCGGGACCTGCACAACCTGGCCTTGCGCCTGCGCCCGGGAGTAGATTCAATCCCTGAATCGGAAATTGCCCCTGAATATGAAGTCGGGGATCAGATCCCTTTCTGGGTGGCGAACGTTGACTCGAATGAGCACTTTCAAATCGAAGCTGAGTTACTCTACAAGAACGATATCGTCTATGTCTGGGCCGAACGCGACCATGGTCTCGACCTGGATACGATGGCCGCATCCGCGGACCGGTTCGCGCAAACGATCTATCCGCAAGTACGTGCCTTTTTCGGCTCAGAGCCGAACCCCGGAATCGACGGCGACCCACGGCTGCACATCCTCCACGCCAGGCATCTGGGACGTGGGATTGCAGGTTACTTTAGCGGTGCCGATGCCTTCAGTTCTCTCGCCAACCCCTTTTCCAACCAGAAGGAGATGTTCTCTATCAGTCTGGACTGGCTGCTTCAGCTCCGTGACTATGAACTCTATGAAACCGTTCTGGCCCATGAATTCCAGCACATGGTCCATTGGCACAACGATCGCAATGAAGAAACTTGGGTCAACGAAGGGTTGAGTGAGCTTGCCCAGGAAGTCGCCGGATATCCACCGGACCTGGGGTTCGCCGGCGTTTATGCCAGAAATCCGGACACCCAGCTGAACACCTGGAACATCGACCCCGACGACAACGGCAGACACTACGGTAGTTCCTATCTGTTCATGGCCTACTTCCTGCAGCGCTTCGGAGAGGAACTGACGCGCGCTGTCGTTTCCCAACCTGCAAACGGCACGCGCGGATTCGACTCCGCTTTGCACCAAGCCGGCTTGGATCTTACCTTCGAGGATGTCTTCGCCGACTGGGTCATCGCCAACTATGTCGGCGACTTCGACGCACTCGCCCAACATGGCATATACGGTTACCGGAAGCTGCAGCCGCCAAAGCCCGTGTTAGCGGAGTCTGTCAGTCGCCTGACCCGAAGGACAAAGAGTAGCTCAGTTGCCAACTTTGGCGTAGATTACATCTCAATTAGCGGACGCGGTGACGCTACAATTTTCTTCCATGGCAACTCATCCACACGATTTGCCGATGTGGATCAGTTGAGCGGCAACCGCGCGTGGTGGAGCAACCGGGCCGACGACTCCGATGTTCGCCTGACCCGTGAATTCAACCTCGCAGACGCTCCCCCGACCGCAGAGCTGATGATGACCGTTCGTATGTGGTACGACATCGAGGAAGACTACGACTACGGCTATGTGCTGGTCAGCCGCGACGGCCGGAAATGGGATATCCTGCCAGGCCAGCGCACCACGACCGATAACCCTAGCGGAAACAGTTTCGGCTCCGCATACACGGCCCGTAGCGCGCCTTCCCGTCTTGCCGGAACACCCAACTGGATCGAGGAAAACTTTGACCTGAATGACTACGCCGGCGAAAAAATATGGGTCCGCTTCGAGTACGTCACCGACGACGCCGTGAACGCCCCCGGCTGGTTCATCGACGAAGTCAAGATCCCTTCAATTGGATACGCGACAATCTGGGCGGACGGCCCTGACGGCTGGGAAAGCGAAGGCTGGCTGCTGACCGACAATCAACTCCCGCAGGAGTGGCTTGTGCAAACCATGGTTTTCCACGAGGGAAAGCTGGCCGGCCTGTCGCGGGCGCCGGTTGACAGCAATGGGACCCTGCACATAGATTTGGACGGTCTGGACAGAGAGAGTGAGGTTGTTCTGGCTATAAGCGGCCTGACACCCGTGACCACCGAAGAGGCATTCTATGAGTACCGGATCGAGAGGCGCTAGGGCCCGTAACCAGCCTGCCTGAGCCGAAAAGCGCCCGTTCTCCCGGCTTCATTTCCTGTGCCGGCCCAATACGCGCCTGCGAACTATCTGAGAAATACCTGTACCGAGGACTAGGCCGGCAACTACGTCTCCGATATGGTGAATGTTGAGGGCGACCCTGGCCCAGCCGATCCAAAGAACGAGCAATGGCGCAAGTTTGCCGGCGCCCGGCCACAGTGCTGTCGCCCAAGTCAATATTACTCCGCACCTGACACCGTGCCCGCTTGGAAAACTGTGCTGGTCGGGTCCAACCCCGTACAGAAACCGTCCGCTTCCCGGCCTGGGACGCCGCACCGCCTGCTTGACCAGCATCGTCCCCACAGCACCGGCCGCAAACGAAATAGTCCACCCAATTAATCTTCTCTGCCGATGCTGGTCACCCCTGGCCCTTCGCC
>VYDA01000726.1:0-1795 GCA_009843665.1 Caldilineaceae bacterium SB0675_bin_29
GCCCAGGACCTTCTGGAAGTCCTTCTCGAGCTAAGTGACGTCCCAATCGGGGTGGAACAGGATCCCATGCGGTTGCGGCCAAGCGATGTTACCCGTATTGTCTGCGATCCCGACAGGTTTTTCAAAGGGACCGGCTGGGTTCCGAATATACCGCTACGCGAGAGCCTGGAGGACGTTCTCAACCACTGGCGAGAAACTGTCGGGACCTTTCCAGGCGATCTGTCAGATGATTGCGATTAGAAACGCCTTAGCGGCGCTGATTCAGGACTGGGGCTGCGCAACGACTTGATTGCGCAGAAATCTCTTTCAGACATTCTGCCGGACCGAAGCCACGCCAGACGCAGGTAGCGCAGCCTGCCACAGGAGATTAATCCATGCCAACAGCACTGATTACAGGCGTAACCGGACAGGACGGGAGCTACCTGGCCGAGCTACTTCTCAAGCAAGGCTATAGGGTCATAGGGATGGTTCGGCGTACGAGCACCATCAATTTTGACCGCATCCGGCACATTCAGGACGAGATCGAGATCGCCCAGGGCGACCTGCTCGATCAGTTGAGCCTGATTAGTATCCTCCAGGAATACCGTCCTCAGGAGGTCTATAATCTCGCCGCCCAGAGCTTCGTCCCCACCAGCTTTACGCAACCGGTCCTGACAGGAGAGTTCACTGCTTTGGGTGTTACCCGCCTTCTGGACGCCATCCGCATCGTCGATCCCTCGATCCGCTTCTACCAGGCCAGCAGCAGCGAAATGTTCGGCAAAGTCCGCGAAGTCCCCCAGTCCGAAGGCACACCTTTCTATCCCCGCAGCCCCTATGGCGTAGCCAAAGTCTACGGACACTGGATCACGGTCAACTACAGGGAGAGCTACGACATTTACGCCTGCTCCGGAATCCTCTTCAACCATGAGAGCCCTCGCCGCGGCCTTGAGTTCGTGACCCATAAGATCACCAATGGCGTTGCCAGAATCAAGCTTGGATTGAGCAAGGAGTTGCGCCTGGGCAACCTGGATTCACGCCGCGATTGGGGCTACGCACCGGACTATGTGCGCGCGATGTGGCTGATGCTCCAACAGGATAACCCGGACGACTACGTGGTCGCCACTGGCGAAACGCATAGTGTTCGCGAATTCCTTGAGGAGTCATTTAGTCATGTCGATCTCGACTGGCAGGAGTTCGTCGTCCAGGACGACAGCTTTTACCGCCCGGCAGAAGTCGACCTGCTAGTTGGAGACGCATCCAAGGCTGGCCGGCAGCTCGGATGGGAGCCAACAGTTTCGTTTGGTGAGCTGGCCCGCCTGATGGTCGATGCAGATCTTGAATACTGGGAACGGCAGCTGAAGAGAGATGCCGCGACTACGGCTTGACCGGTAGTCTTTTTGACAGCACTCGCAGACCCCGTTCAACAGTTCAGTTAAGAGCACGATTTTCTGTCAAACGTTGGAAATTTTGGCTTTTTCTTCCTTATCATGGACAATAGCGCTGTGACGATTCGGAAGTATCGGATCGGGCGGTCTTAAAACTCCTCGGGATCCTCTCACCTTTCAGTTTGTCCGTCATGGCAGAGAAACTTCGCATCTTCGTCAGTGCAACCAAAGATCTGGAACAGGAAAGGGCTCTCGTCGGGCGCACTTTGGCTGAGTTACCCGTGCAAGTGGGAGCCGAAATCCGCCGCACGCCGGCCACAGGCGTTGACTACGATACCCTTTTTGAACTTATCAGCAACGTCGACAGGATCTATTTTCTGCTTGGCAGGGACATCACCGCACCGTTTGGCGCCGAATGGCAACTTGCCATT
>VYDA01000726.1:1805-3497 GCA_009843665.1 Caldilineaceae bacterium SB0675_bin_29
TTCGCCTTGAAAGGACCATTATTCCTTTCAAACTTGAGGGAATGCGCACGCAGGCCGGTCGCGAGGTTCTTCGCATTGCACATGCCCCTTGGAAGTCATTCAACACCAGCAGGGATTTGGGACAACAGATTGGACTCGACCTCATAGATACACTGCTCCATCCGGAAAACCGTTACGGACTGCAACTCGTAGAGGTTGAAGGTTTGCGTCAAAGCAGGATGAAGTTGCGTCAGGGCCTCGACAGCCTGTCCTCCACACCCCAATTCAGTGAGACTGGAATTGGCGTTCCTGGGGGTGCCGAGGGGGGAGGCATTATCCTTGACCCTGCCGAGGCCCAGGCTCTTCTCGCAGAAGACCTCGACGAAGACTGAAATTGCCAGCCGCCTTCAGATTGTGGCCGTGAAAGCCACTCTTTCACAAGCAGAGCGCATTGTGAAGTTCTCCTCTTCGACTCAATTGGTGCGGCCATGCCCCAACGACCATCTGTAGCACCCAGGATCGACCAGTCGGAAATCGAGAGCCTTGCAATGAGATACGGTCAGCCGCTTTGTCGCCTCTATCGTATCGAGACCGATGACTACATGCGGGGCTATCGGGGGCAAGCGAATCCGGACAGAAGAGGTGAGGTAGTCTTTGCTATCCGCCAACCCAGCGGTGAAATCCTGCTGCACACGAAACACCGCTACGAAAAACCAATATATCGCTTGCCCACGGGCCGGATAGAACTTGGGGAATCGATTGAGGATGCCCTTTACCGCGAAATCGCTGAAGAGACCGGGCAGAGGGTCCAGTTATGTCGTTTTCTGGGCATCCTGGACTGTCACTTTATAAGCGAAAACTCGGCCTTCCCCTTTGTCAGTTACATCTTCTATATGCAAAGCATGAGCGGGGAACTCTGCCCAACCGATACGAATGAGATCGCAGGATTTCGAACCGTCCCTGTCCACGAATTGGGTTCCATCGCCCAGGTATTGCGAAGCCTGGGTTCCCATCGGCGCTGCTGGGGCTACTGGCGTTCACTTTCGCACGACATAGTCCGCCGTGCCTTGACGTGCTGCCAGCCAACTGCCTAAATCTGCGCGTTCAACCCATCTTCTGATACAATCACCAGAAATCTGTAATCCATCTTCGGCTACGGGCCTTAGCCGTAAGCCGCTACACAAGTTGAGAGTGAACAATGCTTGTCCCCTTGTCCTGGCTTCGGGAGTACGTCGACATCCCCTTGACCACTCTAAGACTGGCTGAACGATTGACCTTGGCGGGTCTTGAAGAGGCGAGTCTAACCAACACCGGCGACTGGTGGGAAGAGGACAAAATCGTAGTGGGCCAAGTTGCGGCTGTACAGCCGCATCCCGATGCCGACCGGTTGGTCCTGGTAGACGTAGACCACCATCCTTCCCAGGAGTCCGACGAGCCGGTACTACAGAGGGTAGTGACCGGTGCGCCCAACCTCTTCCAATTAAAGGATCGCTCGCTGTCTGCAGGTGACCTTCCCGTGCTCAAAGTTGCATTTGCCCGTGAAGGCGCGCTCCTCGACGACGCCTATAGTGACGAGCGGCCGCGCCCTCGCAAGAGGCTGAAGAAGGCGAAAATCCGCGGTGTCGAGTCGCTCGGAATGGTCTGTTCGGAGCTGGAACTGGGGCTCAGTGAAGAGCATGAGGGCATCCTCCTCCTGCCTGATGACGCTCCTGT
>VYDA01000399.1 GCA_009843665.1 Caldilineaceae bacterium SB0675_bin_29
AAGTCATCGGCTTCCTCGGACCCAACGGCGCCGGCAAATCGACCGTCTTCAAGATGCTGCCCGGTCAGCTGACTCCCCATAACGGCTCAGCCACCCTCCGCGGCATGGATATCGTCAAAGACCGCAAGCAAGTCCAGCAGGAGATCGTCATCTCATTCGAATTCACCAATCTCTACGAGCAGATGAGTGCCGTCGAAAATCTCAATCTCTTCGCTGCACTCTACAAAGTACCCGATTTCGACGCCGTGGACCTGCTTCAAAAGGTCGGTCTCGGCGGCCGCGACAAAGAACACGTCGCAAACTACTCCAAGGGCATGAAGCAACGTCTCATGATGGCGCGCGCCCTGGTAAGCGATCCCAAAATGCTCTTCCTCGACGAACCGACCGACGGCCTCGATCCCGTCTCCACCGAAACGATCCACACCTTGATCCGCGCCGCTACCCAGACGGGAACAACCGTCTTTCTGACCACGCACGATATGGTTGAAGCCGACAAGCTGTCTGACCGCGTCGCCTTCCTCAACCAGGGCAAAATCGTCGCCCTCGACACGCCGGCCCGCCTCAAACAGCGCTTCGGCATGCGCGCCCTCAAAGTGGAGGTCGAGCTGCCCAACGGCGACATCGAAGTGCGCGAGGTGACGCTCGATGAAGACCAGACCCCGCAGACAGTCTTCGACCTCTTCAAGAATGAGCGAATCCTCACAGTCCACAGCGAGGAAGCAACGCTGGAAGATATCTTCTTCGATATCACCGGCAGGGGGTTACAAGGATGATCGGCACTCTCGTCGTCAATGACATCAAACTCTTCTTCCGCCACCGCTTCTTCGCCATTGTCACCGCAATAGGCGTGGTCTTCTACCTTGTCATCTACTTCCTGCTCCCCAACCAGGTAGACGAAAGCCTCGGCATGGCCTTTTTCATCGAGGATCGGGAGATTACCCTCTACCAGCGTCTCGTTGATGAACCAGGCGACTATACCATCTTCGACTCCGAGGCTGAGATGCTCACCGCGCTGGAAGAGACCGGTGATTTCTTCGTCGGCCTGTCGCTTCCCGCCGACCTGACCGCGGCCGCCGCCAGAGGGGAGAAGGTGGAGTTGAATGCCTACTACGCACCCGGCGTCCCTGCAGAAGCAAAGCAGATTTTCCATGATGTGCTGGTGCTCGTCGCCAACACCGTGAACCCGGAGACGCTGGCTGACTTAGCCCGTTTCAACGACACCCAGGTCGTGCTCGGCAATGACATGACCGGCGCGCCTCTCTCGATGCGCGATCGGTTGGCGCCCCTTTTGCTGATGATGATTGTCGTGATAGAGGTCTTTGGGCTGGCGACTCTCCTCAACCGCGACGTCGATAATGGCACCGCACGCGCCCTCGTCACCGGCCCCCTGCGCTTGCATGAATTCTTTGTCGGCAAGGCCCTGATGGGGATGGTCTTGGCCTTCGGCCAGGTACTGATCCTGAGTGCCGTGATGGGTATTCTGGGCACGGCGCCGCTCCTCCTCCTGGCAACGCTGCTGCTGGGCAGTTTCCTGATGGTCGGCCTCGGTTTCTTTATCGCCGCAATCTCGAAGGACAATACGTCGGTGATGGGGTGGACGATTGTGTTTATCATCCCTATGGTGTTCCCCGGCTTTTCGATTCTCCTGCCCGGCCTCGCTACCGGCTGGATGGAGTTCATCCCTTCCTATTATTTCGTGGACTCCCTGCACCGCATCATCAACTTCGGCGCCGGCTGGGCAGACGTGGCCGGCAACCTGACACTTCTGCTCCTGATCGGCGCAGCTTCGATGGCGGTCGGCACCGCCGCCATAATGAGGAAATTCTGATGGATATCCAGCGAATTGCAATTTTGATGGGCAAAGACGCACGACTCGGCGCAACCAACTTCATGGTCCTCTACGTGCTTGTCATGCCGGTCGTCCTCAGCCTTCTCATCGCGCTTGTCTTCGGCGACCTCCTGGCGCAGACACCGCGTTTGGGCATTTACGACGCCAGCGCCAGTGAACAGTTCACCAGGCCGCTGCTCGACCATCCCAGCATCAACACCACCATGTACGATTCCGAAGAGGCGCTCCAAAGCGCGGTCGAACGCGGCAGCGAAGAGATCGGCCTCAGCCTGCCCGCCGGCTTCGCCGCGTCCCTCGAAGACGACAGCGCAGAGATCGTCTTCACCGCCTACCGCTGGGGGGAGGCCGGCGTGCGCAATCTCCTGCTCTTGGAATCGGCCGTCGCCCGCGCCATGACCGCGGGAATAGGCAGCAGCATCGACCAGCTTCCCGTCACCGTCAATGCGGAGCAGATAGGCAGCGCCAACACACAGACCTGGTCGCAGCGTCTTTTACCCCTGCTCCTGATCATGTCAATCGTCCTCGGTGGACTCTTTTTCCCGGCCGCATCGCTGCTCGACGAGAAAAGGGATCGCACCCTGGTCGCCCTGACCTCTACGCCCACCTCGCTGCTCGATGTCTACCTGTCCAAGACGCTGATGGGCTTCATCCTCAGTGGGATCATGGGCTCGGTCATTCTACTGATCAACGGCGCCTTCGTCGGCCAGGTCGCCCTCCTTCTGCTCGTGATCGCCCTCGGTGGCCTGATGTCCTCGTCCTTCGGCATCATTCTCGGCTCCGTCTCCAAGGACATGGATACCTTCATGGGAATCGTTAAGGGCGCAGGTATTCTGCTCTACGCGCCCGGTATCCTCAAGATTTTCCCGCAGGTGCCCGAATGGATAGGCCGCATCTTTCCTACCTACTACCTCATGAACCCCCTGCTCGAAGTGACCCAAAACGGCGCCGGCTTTGCCGACATCCTGATCGACATCGTCGTGATGGCCGTTCTCGTCGCCGTTCTCCTCGTCCTCCTCAACAGCGTAATCGGCCGCCAGCAGCAAAAACTGGCCCTCGAAACATGAGCGCCGCCGACCACAAACCGCTGACCGCTGCAGTTGCGCTGCCAAAAAACGACTTGCACGAATATGTAGAGAGTTTCGGTCTCTTCTGGGAAGAGGCCGGCCTGCCCCGCATGACCGGCCGCATCCTGAGCTGGCTTCTCATCTGCGACCCGCCCCACCAGACCATGCACGATCTCACCGACGCCCTGCAGGCCAGCAAGTCCTCCATCAGCACCGGCACCCGCATGCTCATCCGCATGGGCATCATCGAGCGCCTCAGCCTGCCCGGCCACCGCCGCGACTTCTACCGCATCGTGCCCGACTTCTGGTCCCGCGTGCTCGAAGAGAAAGCCCAGCAGTTTACCGAGTTCCGCCGCCTTGCCGAAAAAGGCCTCCTGCTTCTCGACGGAGCCTCCCCCGCCCGCCGCCAGCGTCTGGAAGAAATGCGGGACCTCTACGCCTTCATGGAAAGGGAGTACCCCCTGGTCTTGGACCACTGGCGGGCGTACAGATCGGCCCAACTTCAACCCGTGCCCAACAGCAAGGAAGAAGCCCCCCAAAACGCCCACTCCCCACCCGAACAGCCCGGCCCAGGAGCGAA
>VYDA01000690.1 GCA_009843665.1 Caldilineaceae bacterium SB0675_bin_29
CAAACAGTATGGCATCACCGCCCGCGCCAAGGGCGTTGCCGAAGGGAAGTTGCTGTTCAGGTATCCGGTGCGCATGGCGATCAATCCGATTGTCAGTACTGTTGGTTGGCAGCTGCCCCGCATCGTCTCCGGCGAGACGATCGTCGCCATCGTTCTGAGCCTGCCGACCACGGGCCCTCTTCTCTTCATGGCGCTCATCAGCCAGGATATGTTTCTTGCAGGAAGTATTGTGATGTTTCTGGGTGTATTGACGCTGATTGGCACCTTCTTGTCCGATATTCTCTTGATCGTTGTAGACCCACGCATCCGTTTTGAAGGAAAGACTTGAGATGTCAACGGACGTAACAACCGGTGTTTCAGGCGGAATCGAGATACAGGCGGACGAAATAACGGCCGAAGAGCGCTACTTCCTGGCTTCACAGTGGCAACTGATGTGGCGCAAGTTCAAAAGACACCGGCTGGCTGAAATTTCCATCTCCCTGCTGTGAATTCTCTATCTCCTGGCGATCACGTATAAATTCTGGGTCCCGTATGGCCGGTTGACGAAACATGAGGATTATCTGAGCGCCTCTCCCTCACGCATTCACCTTTTCGATAGTGAAGGTCGATTCCGAGGCCCTTTTGTATACAAGCTGGAGGGCGAAATCGACTTTGATACCTTCACCCGCGTGTATACCGAAGATACCTCACAGATTTACCGCATCCGCTTTTTCCAAAAGGGAGAACCCTATCGGTTCTGGGGTCTCTTTCCGATGGACATCCATTTCTTCCTTCCGGAGGAAGGCGGCGTGATCTTTCTGTTCGGCACCGATTCGCTTGGGCGCGATCTCTTCTCGCGGACACTGGCGGGGGCCCAGGTCAGTCTCTCCGTTGGACTGGTTGGTGTCATGATCAGCTTTGTTTTGGGTTGTCTACTGGGGGGAATTTCCGGCTATTTCGGTGGGGCGACCGACATGCTGATCCAGCGCATAATTGAGTTCGTGATCATCGTTCCCACGATACCGCTATGGATGGCGCTCAGTGCGGCCGTGCCCGCAGGATGGTCGCCGGTCAAGATCTACTTCTCCATTACCATCATTCTGTCCATTATTGGCTGGGCGGGCCTGGCCCGGGTGGTGCGCGGTAAACTGCTTGAGCTGCGCGAGTCGGACTTTGTGATCGCGGCCAAAGTCGCCGGTTCCACCGATATGCAGATCATCGTTGAACATCTGTTGCCGGGCTTTATGAGCTACCTCATCGTCCATCTCACCCTGGCCATCCCCAACATGATCCTGGGAGAGACCGCGCTCAGTTTTCTCGGGCTGGGCATTCGTGCGCCGGCGGTCAGCTGGGGCACCCTTTTGAAAGATGCCCAGAATGTCCGCAGCGTGGCTGTGCAACCCTGGATGCTTATTCCCGGCCTGCTCGTGATCGTGACAGTGCTTCTGTTTAACTTTATCGGCGATGGCCTGCGTGACGCGGCCGACCCCTACAAGTAGCAGCTATGGAACAGCAAGAGCCGGTTCTGGAACTCAAAGATCTGCACACCTACTTCCCCCTGGAAGAGGGGTTGCTGAAAGCGGTGAACGGTGTCTCGCTCACGATTCACAAGAATCGTACGCTGGGCGTCGTAGGTGAATCGGGTTGTGGCAAGAGCGTTACCGCGCAGTCGATCCTGCGCATTGTGCCCACAACTGCACAGATGGCGGGGGAGATCCTACTGCACCAGAACGGTCGCGTCGTTGACCTGGCCGCCCTTACCCCGTCGGGAAATGAGATCCGCGACATTCGCGGCCGCGACATCTCGATGATCTTCCAGGAGCCGATGACGGCATTTTCGCCTGTTCACACGGTTGGCGATCAGATCATGGAAGCCATTCTGGTCCATGACGATGACTCCAAGGGCGAGGCGCGCAGCCGCGCAATTGAACTGCTCAGCCTGGTCGGCATTCCCATTCCCGAAGAGCGTGTCGACGCCTATCCGCATCAGCTGTCCGGCGGCATGCGCCAGCGCGCGATGATCGCCATGGCACTGGCCCTCAAGCCCAAGCTTCTCATCGCAGATGAACCCACGACGGCGCTGGATGTGACCATTCAGGCCCAGATATTGCGTCTGATGAAGACGCTCCAGGCCGAGATCGGCATGTCGATCATGTTCATTACCCACGATCTGGGGGTGATTGCGAATATGGCCGATGAGGTCGCGGTGATGTACCTGGGCCGGGTCGTCGAATACGGTAGTGTCCGACAGATTTTCCGGACGCCCCAGCATCCCTATACCCAGGCCCTCATGCGCTCGATTCCCCGGGCCGGCCGCACGGCGAGGGAACGTTTGCAGACCATTCAAGGCATTGTTCCGGTCCCCCTCGACCCGCCGGATATCTGCCCATTCGCCGACCGCTGTGAGCAGTTCATACCGGGTCGCTGCGATGAAAGCGTGCCGGAATTTCTGGAAACCGAACCGGGGCATTCGGTGCGCTGCATCCTCTACGAATAACGGCTATGGAACTGAACAACCTGCTCGAAGTACATAACCTCAAGAAGTATTTTCCGATTGAAAAGGGCCTGTTGCGCCGGGTGGTTGGGCAGGTTCGTGCCGTCGATGACGTAAGCTTGAGCATCCCCGCCGGGAAGACCCTGGGGCTGGTCGGTGAGTCAGGGTGCGGCAAAACCACCTTGGGCCGCTGCGTTATCCGCGCCATCGAGCCGACGGACGGACAGGTGCTGTTGCGTATCGATGACCGCCAAGCCGACATCACCGGCTTGGATGCCAGAGAGTTGCGCGCCACGCGCCGCCACATGCAGATGGTCTTTCAAGACCCGTATGCCAGCCTCGATCCGCGCAAGACAATCCTGGACATCGTCGGCGAGCCGCTGCGCGTGAACAAGCTGGCCAGGGGCGAGGAGCTGGAGCAGCGGGTGCGTCAACTGGTCGATCTGGTCGGCCTGGACGTCAAGTACCTCAAACGCTATCCCCACGCCTTCAGCGGCGGTCAGCGCCAGCGCATCGGCATTGCCCGCGCCTTGAGCTTGCATCCCAGCCTGATCGTCTGTGATGAGCCTGTCTCGGCCTTGGACGTTTCGGTCCAGGCTCAGATTCTCAATCTGCTGCAAGATCTACAGTCTGAATTTGCCCTCACCTATCTGTTCATTGCCCACGATCTCAGCGTCATCCAACATATTTCCGATCAGGTAGCCGTCATGTACGTCGGCAAGATTGTGGAGCAAGCGCAGACCGAGGAACTCTTCCTGAACCCCAAGCACCCGTATACGGAAGCGCTTCTGTCGGCAATACCAAAACCTGATCCGGACTCCCTGTTGGATGAAATCACGCTGGAGGGTGAAGTGCCCAGCCCGGCCAACCCGCCTCCCGGCTGCTACTTTCACCCCCGTTGCAAGTACGCCCAGCAGATCTGTCAAGAGGAGATCCCACCACTCCTGGAAGTCAGCCCGGACCATTACGCCGCCTGTCATTTCGCCCAGGAACTGACGCTGCACGGTGTGGGAG
>VYDA01000384.1 GCA_009843665.1 Caldilineaceae bacterium SB0675_bin_29
GGGGAGACGGTGTTCGTGTCGGGCGCGGCGGGTGCGGTGGGCTCGGAGGTGTGCCAGATCGCGCGCATCAAGGGCTGCCGGGTGGTGGGTTCGGCCGGTTCGGAGGCCAAGACGCGCTGGTTGGAGGAGGTCGCGGGTGTGGACGCGGCGATCAATTACAAGGAGACAAGGAATCTGCGGCGGGCGTTGAAGAATGCCTGTCCGGACGGTATCGACGTCTATTTTGAGAATGTCGGGGGCGAGCACCTGGAGGCGGCGCTGCAGTATATGAACGATTTCGGGCGCATCGTGGTGTGCGGGATGATCAGCATGTACAACGCCACGTCGGCGGAGCCGGGGCCGGCGAACCTGGGCCTGATAATCGGGCGCCGGTTGAAGATGCAGGGCTTTATCGTTTCGGACCATCCTGAGCGCCGCGACAGCTTCCTGCGTGATGTCTCGGGCTGGATGCGGGAGGGCAAGCTCAAGTGGGAGGAGACGGTGCATGAAGGGCTCGAGGAGACGCCGGAGGCGTTTATCGGCCTTTTTCATGGCGAGAATCTGGGGAAGATGCTGGTAAAGGTTTAACAGCAGTTTTTAGTTGTTGGTTTTTAGTTTTTAGTGGGTGCTGCGGGGGTTGGCGTTCACCGGGGATCAGGAAGTTTTGTGGGATGGGGCAAGCTTATGGAAACGCGGGCGATGGAGCCCCCGATGGGGCTATATTTTGAGGAGTTTGCGGAAGGGGACGGGTGTGAGAGTGTGGGCCGGACTGTTACCGAGGCGGACATTGTCAATTTTGCGGCGCTGTCGGGGGACTAGAACCGGATCCATACTGATGTGCCCTACAGTCAGGAGCAGATGTTCGGCGAGCGGGTGGCTCACGGGCTGCTGGTGCTGAGTATTGCGAGCGGGCTGGCGGTGCGGATGGGTTTCATGGAGGGGACTGTTCAGGCGTTCATGCAGCTGGAGTGGCAGTTTCGGCGGCCGGTGCTGATCGGGGACACGGTGCGGCTGCGGGCGACGGTGCGGGGGAAGAAGCCGATGCGGCGGATGGGCGGCGGGGTGGTGACCTTCAGGATGGAGGTGCTGAACCAGAAGGATGAGGTCTGCCAGCGCGGCAACTGGGAGATTTTGTGTAAGAACCGGCCCGACGAGGCGGACGCGGCGGATTGAGGGGGCTCATTGCCGCGCATGATTTTCTCCTCGTCTTTGGCTTTGGCGTTCGCGCTGCTGCTGGCGCTGTTGGGCGGTACGCTGTTATGGCTGGGACGGCGTCAGCGGGAGAGGAGCGGCCTGCCGGCGGGTTCGGTCGTTTACAGCGACACGGCGGACTGGCTGGAGCCGGAGGAACCGCTGCGCAGCCGGCGTTACGGGCTGGTGGGGCGGCCGGACTACCTGGTGCAGATGCGCGACGGGCGGAGGCGGTTCGTCGTGCCGGTGGAGGTCAAGAGCCGGGCGAGGCCGGCCCGGCCTTACGCCAGTCATGTTCTGCAGCTGGGGGCGTACTGTCTGCTGGTTGAGGACAATTTTGGGGCTGCGCCCCCTTACGGTTTGCTGCGATACGCTGACGCCACGTTGGAAATTCCCTTTACAGATGAACTGCGGGGCCGGGTGCTGGAGGCGGCAGACGGGATCCGGTGGGCGCGCCGTGCGGCGGAGGTGGGGCGCAGTCATGGTGAGGCGCGGCGATGTGCGGCCTGTGGTTACCGGTTGGCTTGTGGGTCGGAAGTGCTTTTGAAATAGTTTTTAGTTTCTAGTTTTCAGTTTTTAGTTTTTAGTTTTTAGTTTGGCTTGACACTTCCGGAAGTCTCCAGGCGACTAACGTTAAGCGCTGAGTGCCTGCTGATCTTTTCGGGATGGTCCTGGGGTGAATATTTTTGTAGACGGGACCTTTGATCCGCGAAGGGGCGCGAAGAACACCTTTTTGATCTACGAAGGGCCGCTAAGAACCACGAAGAACACCCCTCTTTGATCCACGAAGGGCCACGAAGAATACCTCTCTTTTATCCGCGAAGTTACGCGAAAGGGCGCGAAGAACACCTTTTTTGATCCGCGAAGGGCCTGCACGGGCGTGGGAGGACGTGCCGGGCTGTGGTTATTCCTGATGTGCGGGTGGGGTGGGTTGCGAGGTATGGCCTTGTATGGCTGCCAGCAGGAATCTGATCTCGTGGGAGAGTTGGGCGATTTCCTTGTCGGTGCGGTCCATGCGTTCGTTGGCGTCTGCGGCGTTGCGGGCGACGTCTCTGAAATAGTTGGCAAGGAATTGCTTGAGGTGGGCCATACGTTGATTTGATTCTTCGGCGTAGCGGTCGAGGTTGCGTTCGAAGCGGTCCATGCGGTCTTCGGCCATGATGTTTATGTTCCTTCGGGGGTAGGGGCTGCTGGTTGCAGCGCTGGGCGCGATTGTGCCGAGGCTGGCAGGGCGGACTCAGGTGCTGTCGTCCGGTACGATACCCTGTTTGACGGCCAGGGCTTTGAACGCCGCCATCTCGCGTCTGAGCCTGGCCAGTTCCTCGTCGGTGCGGGTCTGCAGCGCGTCGAAGCGGGGATCCTGCGCGTTGATGCGGGTATCCCGCGCGTCGAGGCATTTTTCGAGGGCGTCGAGCGTCTCGTTGGCGCGGCGCATTGGTTCGCTTTCGAGGTACTCCTCTTCAACGCTGGCGGCTAACTCCTGGGCCTGCTTCACGAGCGAGTCCAGGTTTTTCTTAGAGCGCCGGCGTTGGCTGTCGGTGCGGTCTGTCACGGCTTCTCCTTGTGTGGGGGTCTGTGCTGGCCGGGCCAAGCCGGGCTGTGTTTGCTTTTCGGCTTTGACGCCCAGGCGATTGGTTGTGGTCAGAACTGCAGTGGTCAGAACTGCAGTGGCCAGTGGTCAGTGGTCAGTAAACTGCAGCTGGCTAGCTTGCAAGCTAGCGACCTAAACTGACCACCGATAACTGACCAGTGGTGTTAGTCTGCGTGTGCGGGCGGCGTGGACTGTGAGATATGGCCTTGCACCAATTCCCGCAGGAATTGGATTTGTTGGCCGTTGCGCTCGATTAGTTGGGCGTTGCGGGCGACGAGCTTTTCGATTTGGTCCAGTCGTTCGTTGGCGCCTGCGGCGTTGCGGGCGACGTCTCTGGAAAAGTTGGCAAGGATGCGTTCGAGGTGGGTCATACGTTGATTTGATTCTTCGGCGTTGCGTTCGAGGCGGGTCATACGTTGATTTGATTCTTCGGCGTAGCGCTCGAGGTTGCGTTCGATGCGGTCGAGGCGGTCTTCGGCCATGATGTTTATGTTCCTTCGGGGGTAGGGGCTTCTGGGTGCAGCGCTGGGCGCGATTGTGCTGTGTGAATACCAGAATATACCAGTGAGGTTGAAGAGTCCAGGCCTGGCGGTACCTCTTTCGGTCCAGGTTGGTGAAATGGGGAACGGCGGTGGTTAGTGGTTAGGGATTAGGGGACTGGTTCGTTGACATTTGTTTTATCTGTAATTTGATGGTCCGTAGCGTTGTCAGTCCTTGAGG
>VYDA01000135.1 GCA_009843665.1 Caldilineaceae bacterium SB0675_bin_29
CTCCCAACCCGCCCGACTTCCTAGAGAAGGGCCTAGCGCTTTTTGCCGAACTGTGGACGCCGATACTGGATGTCTTCAGCGAGAACGGGGTGAAGTTCGGACTGGAAGTTCATCCGACCGAGATTGCTTTCGACATCCACAGCGCGCAGAATGCCATTGACGCCTTGAACGGCCACGAGGCGTTCGGATTCAACTACGATCCCAGTCATTTCGGTTACCAGGGGGTGGATTACGTCGGTTTCATCCGCCGGTTTGCTGATCGCATCTTTCACGTGCACATGAAGGATGTTGGCTGGGCGGACGGCGGGAAGGAGGCAGGCGTCTTCGGGGGCCATGCCGAATTCGGCGACCACCGCCGCTTTTGGGACTTCCGCTCAGTTGGACGCGGCAAGATCAATTTTGAGGAGATCATGCGGGCGTTGAACGATATCGGCTACAACGGGCCCCTCTCGATCGAATGGGAGGACGCGGGCATGGACCGAGAGCACGGTGCGACCGAATCATGCGCCTACACTCGACAGATTGACTTCGCTCCATCGGAGATTGCCTTTGACGCGGCCTTTGCCGAATAGATGCCACTTTAGCCAGGGCGGGCGACCTGCGAGCAGGCGATTGCCCAAATCATGCAAGAAATCAGGAACAGAAGAGGGACTGAGCTATGAGTGAAGGATCAGGATTCACTTCGATGGCCGGGGCGCGGGCAGAAGGTGACGCCCCGGAGATCGGTGTCGGGATGCTGGGCTACGCCTTTATGGGCAAAGCCCACAGCCATGCGATGTTGAATATAGCCCACATGATGTACCCTCCGCCAGCCGTGCCGAGGCTTGTAGGTATTGCCGGGCGCGACGAACAGGCCGTAGCTGAGGCTGCCAGACGCTACGGGTACGACGGCTATTATACGGACTGGCGAGCGATGCTGGACAACGACGACATCCAGCTCTTCGATAACGGAGGGCCGAACGATACGCACGCGGATCCCTGCATTTTGGCGGCCGAACGCGGCAAGCACATTTTGTGTGAGAAGCCGCTGGCGCGCACGGCCGATGAAGCGCAGAGTATGGTGGAAGCAGTGCAGAAGGCGGGCGTCAAGAACATGGTCGCCTTCAACTATCGCTTCGTGCCCGCGATCCGGCAGATTCGAAAACTGATTGAATCCGGCCTGCTGGGCCAGATCTACCATTTCCGCGCTGTCTATCTGCAGGAGTGGGTGATGGCCCACTATGATCTGCCAATGATTTGGCGACTGCAGAAGTCGATAGCGGGCAGCGGCGCTCTGGGAGACCTGGGGGCGCACATTATCGACTTGGGGCGGTACCTGGTGGGAGAAGTAAAGAGCGTTTCGGGAATGACCCGTACCTTTATTGATGAACGCCCGTGGGAAGATGGCACGATGGGCAAGGTCGATGTCGATGACGCGTTCACTGCGCTGCTGGAGTTTGATAACGGCGCGATCGGTACGGTTGAGGCCAGTCGCTTTGCCGCGGGACGCAAGAACGGTCAGCGCCTCGAGATCAATGCCGAAAAGGCGAGCATTGTCTTCAATCTGGAGCGTCTGAACGAACTGGAGATCTTCTGGGTAGGCGACGAACCGGCGGAAGCCCAGGGCTTCCGCAACGTGCTGGTATCGGAGCCGTTCCACCCATGGTGGGAGAACTGGTGGCCCCAGGGGCATATGATCGGCTGGGAGCATACGTTTGTGCATGAGATCACGCACTTGTTGGACTGCATTGTCAACGATGGCGACGTTGCTCCCATTGGCGCAGACTTTGTTGACGGCTATCGCAACGCCGTAATCTGTGATGCGATCCTGGAATCGGCTGCCAGCGGGCGCCACGTGGACTGCGTTTACGCTGCCTAAGTATGTGATCCTCAAGTTGGTCGATTGGGGCGGTGCTCCTGTCGGCTCTTGCAACCGTCAGATTCCGGACTGAGCGCGATCGCGCTCAGTCCGGAGATAGTTCGGAACCGGTCGGCCCCCGCCCTTGCATAACCGACCTTCGCCAGCTTTCGCTCATATTGTGAAGGGCTGGCATAGCCGCCAATGTCATCCCCCTTAAGGGCACGTACCCATCAGCGAGCATGCCGGGCCCCAACTGGCCAAGCGCAATTGCAATGCGGCCCTGCAGCTTGAACTGCGCACTCCTGCAGAAAACCGTAACGGGTATCTTTAGCGGCGCTCCGCTGTTTCGCCCCATCAGCAGGGCGCCTTAAATCTTCCCCCACATTTGGAGCGGAATTAGCATACAGGAACCAGCAATGAGAATCGATCAGATTGAGCTCCGTCGTATCCATATGCCGTATGTGCGCCCGTTTGAGACCAGCGGATGGCGTCACGAAGGGAGCGATGCTGTCATCGTACGGTTGGACGCAGACGGGGTTACGGGATGGGGCGAGTCGCCGGTAAGCGACGGGCCCTGGTACAACGAGGAGACCTTTCACACCGCCCTGATCATGCAGCGTGAGTTTCTTGGGCCGATGCTGCTGGAGGCGGATATTTCTGCGCCGGAGGACGTGGGCGGGATCTTCAAGAAAGTGCGCGCCAACCGCATGGCTAAAGCGGGGCTGGAGTTTGCCGTTTGGGACCTTTTTGCGCAGGCGCAGAACAGATCACTGGCCAGCCTCCTGGGCGGCACGCGGGAGGAGGTGGCCGTGGGCGTAAGCGTGCCGATTCATGCGGACGTAGACGCTCTCCTGAAAACCGTAGAGGGTTATGTGGCGGATGGCTACCAACGGGTAAAACTGAAGATCAAGCCGGGGTGGGACGTAGAGCCGACGCGGGCGTTACGCGAGCGCTGGCCCGACCTGTTGCTGCAGGTTGACGGAAACAGCATCTACCATCTGGAAGACGCGGAGCATCTGCGGCAGCTGGACGAGTTCGACCTGCTGCTCAATGAGCAGCCGCTTGACCACGATGACATTTTTGATCACGCCAAGCTGGCAAAGTTGATTGAAACGCCGGTCTGTCTGGACGAGAGCATCGTTTCCCCGGACCACGCTCGTTGGGCACTGGAGCTGAACGCCTGCGGGGTAATCAACATCAAGCCGTCCCGCATCGGCGGGTTGGCTGACTCAGTAGCCGTTCACGATATGTGCCAGGCTGCGGGCATTCCCGTCTGGCACGGGGGAATGCTAGAGACCGGGATCGGGAGAGCCATAAGCGTGGCGCTGGCAAGCCTGCCAAACTTCACGCTGCCGGGCGATATCAGTGCCAACGACCGCTATTTTGAGCGGGATATCGTTACCAATCCTTTTGCGCTAAGCAGCACAAGTACGCTTGCGGTGCCGGACGGGCCGGGGCATGGCGCCCAGGTTGACGAGGCGTTCTTGGAGGAAGTCACGGTGGAGAAAGTCTGCCTTCGCCGCGGCGGGTGAGGTTATCGACTTCTGGGCAGCCGAGAAACTGACGGCTAACCGTTTAGTCTCTTGTTCAGTGTGGGCGGGCCCGGCTGCTTCCATTGTAGGGGGTGTAGAG
>VYDA01000378.1:0-705 GCA_009843665.1 Caldilineaceae bacterium SB0675_bin_29
CTATTGACCAACTACGGGCCCATCGCCATCATCTGGTTCGATACGCCAAAGGGGATTTCGGAGCAGCAGAGCCGGTCATTGTTGGAGTTGTGCAACGAGCTGCAGCCGGACTGCCTGGTGTGCGGGCGGCTGGGCAATGCGCTGGGGGATTATGCGACGGCCGGGGACAACCGAATTCCTGAAGAGATCCTGGATTTGGACTGGGAGACGCCGGCTACTATCAACGACAGCTGGTCGTACAAGGTCAACGATCACAACTGGAAAACAAGCGTCGACCTAATCCGAAAGCTGGTGGATATTGTCAGCAAGGGGGGCAACTACCTGCTGAATGTCGGGCCCACCGGTGAGGGGGTCGTACCCCAGCCGAGTGTCGAGCGGCTGGAGGCGATGGGGCGCTGGCTGGAGGTAAACGGCGAGGCGGTATACGGCACGCAGCCGGGACCGATCCAGGGGCGGGCTGACCTGCGCACGACCAGCGGGGAAGGCGTTGTCTACCTCCATGTATTTGACTGGCCGGCCGACGGGCAGCTTCGCGTTGAAGGGGTGGCTGCGGAGGAGGCCCGGCTGCTTGCGGGAGGCGAGGCGCTGGCTGTCGAGGAGAGTGGCGGTGCGCTTGAGATCAGCGTGCCGGAAGAGGGGCAGGACGCAGCCGCTTCGGTCATCGCGTTGCGTTAGCGCTTGCCGCTGCCCGGCAACCTATGCCAC
>VYDA01000378.1:715-3469 GCA_009843665.1 Caldilineaceae bacterium SB0675_bin_29
TATGCCACCATTGCTCGATTGATCGGAGGATGGTTCTACCTGGTTCCGAACTGCCGGTCGCCTGCATCGCCGAGGCCGGGCCAGATGAAGCCGGGCGGGAAGCCGGCGGCGGCGTCTCCGGCGTTTGTGAGGCGTTCATCGACGGCGGCGACGTGCACGGCGACATCGGGATGGGCTCCCTGGAGTGCGTCGATTCCTTCAGGCGCGGCCAGGAGGCCGACGAACTTTACGCGAGTGACGCCGCGACGCTTGAGGATGTCGACGGCCATCAGGGCGGAGCCGCCGGTCGCCAGCATGGGGTCGAGTACGAAGCAGGTGTGGGTGGAGAGATCTTCGGGGAGCTTATTGTAGTAGATGACCGGTTGCAGGGTCTCTTCGTCGCGGTAGAAGCCCAGGTGCCAGACCTCGGCCTGGGGAATGAGACTGAGCATTCCGTCTACCATGCCGAGGCCGGCGCGCAGGATGGGGACCAGGCCAACGCGTTCGTCGAATTTGCTACCGGTAGTAGTCGTGAGCGGAGTCTGTACCTCCACCCGTTTTGTGATCAGATCGGAGGTGGCTTCGTAGGCCAGAATCATTGATAGCTCGGCGACGATGGAACGGAACTGACGGAAATCGGTCGTCGTGTCGCGTAGTTGCGTTATCTTGTGCTCCACCAGGGGATGGCCTGACACAAACAGATTGTCTGACATGCAGGTTCCTTGCTCGGCCGTGTTTCCTCACATTCTTCCCATACCAACCTAAGTTACCAGCGGGCCGTCGCGGTGCGCGGCGAGCGATTGCGGCGATTGATCGATTCGACTTCTCGCTGGCAATTCATACACAGGGTTGCGTCGGGCTTAACTTCCAGGCGTGCGGGTGGGATCTGCCCACCGCAGCGTTCACAGATTCCGTACTGTCCGAGGTCGATGACGCGCAGGGCGTGTTCGATGTCCTGCTGACGGCGCTCCAGAACGGCGATGAGGGCGGCGGTTTTCTCTCGCTCTACGATTTCCGTATCACCTTCGTCCAGCTCAACATCCACCTCGCCCTGCATCATGTTTCGCAGATGTTCCAGTTCTTCGTTCACTTGCCCCAGGTTTGCCAGCAGTCGTTTACGGTCTTTAGTAGCCTTCTTCGGCATGACGGTTTCCTCTGAATGACGGTAAAAGTAGAAAATGTGGGAGATGTTATATCAGGTTTTGTGCTTGTCGTCAAGGGGATTCGCGCAGAAGAGTGCAATCCAATTTTGGAGCTGGATGGAGCCGGCAAAAGGCCTGCCCCTACCGGAGGTTGAGAGGGGAGGCATTGCGGCGCGACGTGGGTGAGCGACCGGTGGCATAGACACGTGATCGCAACGAGGCGCCAAGGTGGCAAGGCATTAGGAGAGGGGGCGTTGCGGGGGCGGAGCCCCCGCACAAGGGAGGGCCGAATAGGCCCGACCGCCCAGAACTGCAGTGGTCAGTGGTCAGTGGTTAGTGGTCAGAGACGGCGCTTCGCCTGCGTCAGAGTTGATCGCGGACTGACTGTGGTTCATCTGCTGCCTAAGTTTTGCGAGAGTTCGCCCACATTTTGGGAGGCACAGGGCATATTAGACTGATTTGATCCCATTGGCACTCTGGTATACTATTCATAGCACAATCGTTCTTTCATTTCCAATGGATATGAACATGGCTGACGAACGCAGCGTGACGCAAAGAAAGTTCCAGCGGGGTTCCGGGCCGAACAGAAGGGAGGTGTCGGGCGAGAGGCAGGTCGAGGACGTCCGCGTAGACTACGCGCTACGGCCCAAGAGCCTGGACGAGATGGTCGGGCAGGAGAAGTTGCGCGAGAAGATGCGGATTCTGGTTGAAGCGGCGCGCCAGCGGGGCGAGGCGCTGGATCATGTGCTTTTGTACGGGCCGCCGGGGCTGGGCAAGACGACGCTGAGCCATATCCTTGCGCATGAGATGCAGGGAAATCTTAAGCCGACTTCAGGGCCGGCGATCGAGAAGGCCGGGGACCTGGCGGCGATACTCACAAATCTGCGCAAGGGAGACATCCTCTTTATCGATGAGATCCACCGCCTGGGGCGTGTGGTGGAGGAGATCCTCTACCCGGCGATGGAGGACTATGTGCTTGACATCACGGTCGGCAGCGGCCCGAGCGCGCGCAGTATCCGGCTGAAGCTGCCGAGATTTACGGTCATCGGAGCGACGACGCGGCTGGCGTTGATGACGGCGCCGTTGCGCGCCCGTTTCGGGGTTGTGGAGCGCTTTGACTTCTACAGTCACGAGGCGTTGGAGACGATCATTTTGCGGGCGGCGGCAATGCTGGAGACGGTCATTGACAGGGAGGGCGCGGCGGAGATTGCACGCCGTTCGAGGGGGACGCCGCGGGTGGCCCTGCGGCTGCTGCGGCGGGTGCGGGACTATGCACAGGTGCGGGGGGATGGGAATATCAGCGTGACGCTGGCCGGTGAGGCGCTGGCCGTGAACGAGATCGACCATCTGGGGCTGGACGATCTGGACCGGCGGGTGCTGGATGCGATTGTCAGCAAGTTCAGCGGCGGTCCGGTCGGGTTGGGGACGCTGGCGGCCAGCATCAGTGAAGAGGACGACACGATCATGGATGTGGTGGAACCTTATCTGCTGCAGCTGGGTTTTCTGGACCGGACGCCGCGCGGGCGTACGGCGACGAAAGCGGCGTACGAACACATCGGCGCGGTCTATCCGGATTCGCCGGAGCAGAGGAGTCTGTTCGGGGGTGGGTCGGAGTGAGCGGTCAAGGTGGGGC
>VYDA01000687.1:0-862 GCA_009843665.1 Caldilineaceae bacterium SB0675_bin_29
CCAGAATCTTCCCCTCGATACCCCTGCAACGGCGCAACCTGGAATAGACCCGAGTAATTCCATTATCCAAGGAGAAAAAGACATGCGTATCAAACGTAACTGGTTGAACTGCACACTGCTGTCCCTCCTGCTGGTCTTCGCCCTGCTCGTCGGCGCCTGTGCCGCGCCCGCAACCACCGGTGACGGCGCCGACACCCCCATGGAGGAGGGTGCGGGCGATGAAATGGCCGAACTGCCCGGCATCCAATACGCCGTCAACCCCGACACCGTCGACTCCGACCGCC
Source organism: Caldilineaceae bacterium SB0675_bin_29 (assembly GCA_009843665.1). Lineage (GTDB taxonomy): Bacteria > Chloroflexota > Anaerolineae > Caldilineales > Caldilineaceae > Bin5. The sequence goes on from VYDA01000687.1 coordinate 285, forward strand.
TGCTCGTCCTGCCAGGACGTACCCGGTTCGGCGTCGGTATGTGGGGCGGAATCACTGCCGGCAACTGGAACTTCGGCAGCGAGTCCTTCTACATGGTCCAGATGCCGCTCATCTTCATGGGCCCCATGGGCAATACCACCCCCACGCCCTGGATTGCACGCCGCATCGAGCGCGTTGACGACAACATGGCCATGGAGATCGAGCTCTACGAAGATGCCGTCTGGAGCGACGGCGAACGCATCACCACCGCCGACGTCGCCTTCACCTTCGAACTCCTCTATCACGCCGATGCCGACTACTGGCTCGGCGATGCCAAAGTCCTCTTCCCCAACATTACCGGCGGACAGGACTACTTCGAAGGCAAAGCCGACTCCATCTCCGGCATCAAGATCATCGACGACTTCAATATGCGCATCGAAGCCGACGTACCCATCGGCCTCGTCTGGCGCCCGCTTGCCTTCCTCTCCGTTCTGCCCAAACACCACCTCGGCCAGTACTCCGCCGCCCAGCTCTGGGCCGGCGACTTCCCCGATGCCTGGGTACCCGAAGTCACCAGCGGCCCCTACCGCGTCGTAAGC
>VYDA01000687.1:872-3458 GCA_009843665.1 Caldilineaceae bacterium SB0675_bin_29
GGACGAAGAAACCACAGTCCTCGAACTGCAGCGCAATGAGGACTGGTGGGGCAATTCTATCTACGGCAAGCCCGGCATCAAACGCTACGCCGAACACTCCGGCCTGACACTCGACAACTTCCTCGCCGGTGAATCCGACATGGTCAAAGTCGGGGCCAGCGACTACGAGACCGTCAGTAACCTCCCCGATACCGCCATCCATCCCCGCACCTTCATGATGACAGGCTACGGTCTCAATCGCGGTGACGACCGCAAACTGCCGCGCAAGGTCATGGACGCCATCGCACTCGCCGTCAACCGCGAACTCTGGGCTGAAGTCCTCTACTTCGGATTCGGCCAGCCGGAAGACTCCGTCTTCGGGCTCCGCGGCCATCAGACCGCGACCGAGTCCTTCTGCGAAGGCTGCGACTCCGGCCTCGTCGTACCGCGCACGTTCGACCCTGAAATGGCTAAACAGCTCCTCGCCGAAGCTGAAGCCGAAGGCATCTGGGATCCCAGCCGCGTCCTCATCGTGCTTGGCGGCGCAGGCGGTGACGCCCCCGTTCTGCTCCAGCAACAGCTGGCCGATGTCGGAATCCAGACCGAAATCCTCGCCGGTAGAGAACTCCAACAGGAGCGCACCGGCAGTGGCGACTATGACATCAGCATGGTCGGCGGCTGGGTCTCCAACACCCTGCGCAACTGCGAGTACTGGGTCGGCAGCTGCGATGAGGACTACTGGCCCGCCAGCTTCCACTGGTGCAACGACGAATTCAGAAACATGTGTAACGTCGCCATGGGCACCACTGACCCCGACGAGAAAACACGCGCCACCCAGGCCTTGATGGAAATCTACTTCGAAGACGGCCCCATCTGGGGCGTCACCCAGATCGCCGAATTCTACGTCATGACCGACGCCCTCGGCGGCTTCATCCCCGAAGAAGCCTTCAACTGGCTCGGCACCTCCGGTGAAAAAGGCGTAGTCAGCTGGTACTGGATCGAATAGGAGCTAGTCCGAAAACAGACAGCAAAGAGGAGGGAGAACTGTTCCTCCCTCCTCTTCTTATCCTGCTTTCGTGGAGAAGTAACCAAGTCTGTGGAAAAAAATAAGGTGTTCTTCGCGTCCCTTCGCGGAAAGAAAAGGTGTTAACAGCGGCCCCTTGTGGCCCTTAGTGGATAAGTAAAGGATCGCATCTTGACCCAATACATCATCCGCCGCATCCTCGTCGCCTTCCCCATGCTGCTCGTCATTACCTACATCAACTTCGCCCTCATGCGCCTCGCGCCCGGCGACCCCACACTCTTCATGTTCGTGACCGCTGAAACCCAGGGAATGACACCCCAGCAAGTGCGCGATCAATTGGGCGTCCAGGAGGCCTACAAAGGGCGCGGCGAAGATGAAGGCACCAGCAATCGCGATTTCCTCCACGAAAGACTCGGACTCAACGACCCCATCCATATCCAATACTTCCGCTGGCTGGGCAGGGTAGTGCAGGGAGACTTCGGCCGCGCCATGCGCACCGCCGAACTGATCGGCCCCGAACTGGCAGTCCGCGTCCGCGTCACCATCCGCCTCACAGTCCTCGCCACGCTGCTCAGCGTCGGCATCGGCGTCGTCGCCGGCTCGCTCTCTGCTCTCTACCAGTACTCCGCCTTCGACAACATCGTCTCCTTCATAACCTACATCCTCCTCAGTGTGCCCGGGTTTCTCCGCGCCACCTGGGGCATCATCATCTTTGCCATAACGCTGGGCTGGTTCCCCGCCGGCGGCATGTACAACGCCCGCACCGGAGGCGACTTCTGGGACCGCGTCTACTATCTGATCCTGCCCGTTATGGCAATGGGGATCAGCGGCTCGGCCGGCCTCATCCGCTGGACTCGCACCAGCGTACTCGAAACAATGCGCGCCGACTACGTCACCGTCGCCCGCGCCAAAGGCCTCAAGGAGCGCATCGTCCGCAGCCGCCACATCTTCCGCAATGCCCTCCTGCCCATCCTCACCATCGTCGGCCGCAGCATTCCCTTCGTCATCGGCGGCTCCGCCTTCTTTGAAATCGTCTTCAACTATCCGGGCGTCGGCATGTGGACCGCAAAAGCAGCCGAAGCCAAAGACTTTTCCATCATGATCGCCACCATCACCGTCACCGCCGTTCTCGTCATCCTCAGCAACCTGATCGTGGACATCTGCTACTGTTGGGTCGATCCGCGCGTTACCTATTCGTAGTGCCAATTATTCGGAGTGAACTGCCAGCATGAGCGCGCAAAACGATAACGCCTCGGATTCGGCCCAGGCCCTCACCATCGATAGGCCGTCGCTGGCCGCCCAGAACTTCCGCCTCTTCTTGCAGAATCCCGGCGCAGTCGGCGGCGTCATATTTATGCTGGTAGTAACCGTGTCAGCAATTCTGGCACCCTGGTTGACGCCCTGGGAACCGCACGAGATCGACGTCCAGGCCATCCGCAAACCCCCCAGTGTTGACCACTGGCTCGGCACCGACCTCACCGGCCGCGACATGCTCACGCGCATCCTTTACGGCGGTCTCGTCTCACTCCTCATCGGTCTCGCCGCCGTCATCATTCGCACCGGCATCGGCCTGATGGTGGGTT
>VYDA01000442.1 GCA_009843665.1 Caldilineaceae bacterium SB0675_bin_29
AACGCCTTTCTTGACCAACCCTTCATCCCTGATACCTCTCAGGCTTAGTAGTTACCTAAAAACTAAAAACTGACAACTAAAAACTGCCGTTCAAAAACTGCCGTTCAACTACTCCAGCTCCCGGCGCAGCAGACCGCGTTCCCTATAGACGGTAGCGGCCTCCTCGACAAAGGCGGCCGTGGCCGCGGCGTCAAACTCAGCGCGCAGACGCTGCGCCAGCGCCTGGTACTCTTCGAAGCTGCAGCGTCCGGGCCGCAGCATCTCGTACATCTCCAGCAGCGTCTCATTGGGGACGGCCGTCAGTTCGGAAGCCCGTTCCAGGTTCTGCGCCAGCTGCAGGTAACCGGCGCCGCGGGCGATTTCAGCCTGGGCGCGCAGCGTCTCCGCGCTGATGCTGTAGTCCTCAGAAGAAATTTCTTCGCTCAGCGTCTTCTGCAGCGAAAGATCGCGCAAGGGCCGCCCGCTGGCCGCGGTGAGAGTGTCATTGCGGTTGGCGTAGAGGGGATAGTCTCCGTCAGAGGTAATTCCCCGCTCCTCACTTCTTTCATCTGTCATGATCCAGCGTCCTTGCGCTCAAGGCCGGGGGAAGAGCAGTTCTCTCACTCCTCTCTCCTCTCCCCTCACTCCTCGTCGTCCCTACACATCCGGCTCCCAGCGGAAGTAAAGCTCCTGGGGCGCTTTTTCCTGTATGTCATCGATCTCACGGCGGTGCAGCAGGGCCGTCTTGACGATCAGCCGCAGCCGCGCGCCGTTGTCGACCTTGACGCCGACCGGCAGCGGGCTGAGCCCCTTGGCATAGCGGGCCGCGTTGCGCCCGATCGCCTGGTAGATCTCCAGTGTCAGGCTGGGCGACTGCGGGAACAGCTCCAGGTTGTTGAGCGGCGCCAGCCCCCGTTTCTGGATGACGGTCGTGCCGCGGCTCTGCAGCCCGACGGCGATGCCGGAGCCGCTCAGACGCGCGCCGGCGTGGCCGATGGCAGCACAGTCGGCGCTGTGGTAGACCCGCACGACGCGGCCGTAAAATTCTTCCTCCGCCACACCGGTGAGCAGCGCTTCCAGCACTTCCTCATGGTCCAGTTCGCCGATCGTCTTAACCAGCGAGGTCCCATAGGCCGGCCCCACCGCGACGACGATTTCATTGGCCGTGGCGCCCACTTTGGCTGTACTGATCTCCGCCAGGTTCGGCAGCGGCTCCCCCACCTGCGCGTCGATAAAGTCACGCGGCGACTTCTGCTGGGGAATGCGCTGCAGCGCGTCCCACGTCTCCCCTTCAAGGCGGTAGCCTGTGCCGGGCCCTGTGTAGTCGTTGTTGTCGTTAATGGCGCTGATCACATCGAACCCGTCGCCAAAGATCGCTGAGGGCTGCAGGTAGTCCCCCGCCACCCGTTGCCGGCCCATTTCGAGCAGGTTGGCGGCCGCCTGTTCGAAGCCGCTGCGGTGCAGCGCGCGTACGACGTCGGACAGGTTGGCCGTGCCCTCCAGGAAGCGGTCGGCCGCGGCCAGGTCGGCCACCATGTCGCGCTCCGGCATATCCTCGCTGCTGTGGGCGAGCGCGGCCGCCTCCACCTCTTCGTCGCCAATCGGCGGAAATTCCAGCTCGGCGTAGATCGCCTGCAGCGCCTGCGCGGCCTGGCGGCGGGCTGCGATGGCTTCTTCCTCGCGTACCGGGCGGATGCCGCCGTTGACCTGCATGTCGCGTTGAATCACGGTCCAGTCATCGAAGTCCTCGGCGTCGAAGTTGCCGCCGCCGAACATGTTGTCCTGTTTGGGGATGGCGCTGTAGCCGGAGCAGATGAAATCGGTACCGGGGATCATCTGCAGCATCAGTTTGGCCGTTTTCCGCAGAGCCGAGTGGGAGGCCAGCGCGTCGTTGCCGGACGCGCATTCCAGCCCCAGCATCGACGCCAGCAGGTTTTCGGCCAGCACGCCGCGCACACCGCCGGGCAGCGCTTCCGGCAGCGCGATGCAGGAGATGGAGCCGTTCTGCACGCCCTGGCTGCCTGCCCCCTTCGTTATCAGCAGACAGCGGGCCTCCAGGTAGAGCATCGAACACTGCTCGGCGTAGCCCATCAGCGCCTCCGAGCCGGTGCCGGAGGTGAAGCGGATCTTGATGCCTCGACTGGCGTAGGCCGAGGCCAGAAAAGCCTTCGACCAGGGCGTGTCGTCGCCGTCGACAAAGGAGCGCTCGCTGCCGTAGACCGAAAGCGTCTCCGCGTAGGAGGTCAGCCCCTTGATCCCCAGGCGCAGCCCAAAGGCCTCCTCGACCGCGCACTGGGTGAGCACGCCGCCGCGGCTGGTCTGCGAACCGACGAGAATGGCGAGCGCGTTGAGGGGCGCGGCGCGCGCCACGCGCACCGTCGTCTCGATCTCGGCAAAGCCGCGCAGCGCCGCCTCGGCCGCGTCCGCGGCCAGCAACGCCGGGTTCTCGCGCCAGTTGGTGACGTGGGCCTGGTTGGCCGGGGTCTTGCGCACCCGCATCTTGCCCAGCCCCATCATCATCTCCAGCACGTTCATGTGACGCACGATCTCGCACAGCTTGGCCGGCGTACAGCCGTCGGCCAGGCGGCGAATGGTGGGTTGCGGCACGTTGATATCCACAAGCATGCGCGCGATCTGGTGCGAGGGGGTCGCCATCGCCTCTTCGGCGACCGCCAGGTCCAGCGCGTGGTCGGCGATGAAGCGGTCGAGCGCGTCGAAGTCGGCCCGCGCTTTGCCGTCCATCTCCACGACCTCGCCGTCAACGATGCGCAGAGACGGCTGCGGGTCATAGGGGCTGTCGGCCACGGTCAGACCGGCTTCGGCCCACTCTTCGACGTAGGTCTCGCGGTTGATGTCGCGCCCGGCGAGAATGGAAAAGCGCCGCGAGCCGGTATCCCCGTTGACGCTGCGGTCCACCGTGGCTGTTGTGGTCATTCCTCGTCCTCGACTCCTTGCCCGAAGGCGATCACGTAACCGTCGGGATCGCGTACGGCGAATTCGATGTTGTCGTATTCGTGCTGGTGCGTGAGGCCGTAGGCGAACTCGGCGCCCTTGGCCTCAAACTCGGCATGGAGCGCCCTCAGATTTCGAACCCAGACATAGGCGTCCCAGAGGCCGCCCCGTGACTCGTTGGGCGTGATCGTGCTGACGTCCTTGACCTGTTTGAGCATGAAGATAAAGCCGTCGCGGTAGGGCATGGCGAATGTCGGCGGAACGCCCCACAGGCGGGGCCGCGTGAAACCAAGCACATCGCAGTAGTAGTCGAGGGATGCATCCAGGTCGCGTATAAAGAAATAGGGGGCGGAGCCGGTCAGGGTCGGGGCATTTTCGGGTGGCATTGGAGAATCCAGGGACATAGTAGAACTATGGTGTCGGTCACAGCGCGACGCAGGTCCTGCTGTTCATGTCGCGCCCGGCGCCGATGGAGAAGCGCCGCGAGCCGGTATCCCCGTTGGCGCTGCGGTCCGCCGTCGCTGG
>VYDA01000257.1 GCA_009843665.1 Caldilineaceae bacterium SB0675_bin_29
TCGTCCTTTTGCCCTTCATTCGGGTCCGGAGTTGAAAAGCTGACTTTGCGGAAGTGTTCGTAGAGGACTGCCGTATTGTCGCCGTCAAAGAACTCAAAGAACCACTTGGATATCACGGAATTGAAGCCAGCGTCGCTCATCAGAAAGGTGCCGACCGAGTCGTTGGCGAAGCGAATCGTGGCCGCCGCCGTATCAACCATGTCGTCGCTGCCCAGTTCACCGGGATGCGTAATCTGGCCGCCGGTTGCGTAGACCTCCACCGGCGCGCTGTCATGGATCCAGCACAGATAATCGACCATGTGAACGCCAACATCCCACAGCGGCCCGCCGCCTTCAACGGGATGCCAGCGCCAGCGGTTTAGGTCGGCGCGGCCCATCATGCACTGGCTGTGACTGACCTTGGGTGCGGTAATGCGCTGACGAATGGCGCGCGCGGCGCCTGAAAAGCGAATGGAGAAGTTGAGCATCAGTTTCGTGCCTGCGGCCTGCATCGCTTCGTGGATTCGCAGGCAGTCGGCCATTGTCATCGCCATCGGCTTTTCGAGGAAGAGATGTTTGCCGGCCTGCAACGCGGCGACCGCCAGTTCTGCATGGGAACTGTGGGAAGTGGCAATTGAAACGATGTCCACGGTAGGGTCGGCGAAGACGCGCTCCGGGTCGGTGGTGGCGAATTCTGCGCCGTGCTGCTGTTGCTGCTGTTCAGCCATGCCGGCCTGAATATCGCAAAAGCCGCGCACGGTTACGCCTTCGGTTGCGGCTGCCCAGCCGGCATGTGCCCGGCCCGCGCCGCCACAGCCAATAAGCGCCCATCCCAGGGCCCCCTTTGCGCCGTTCATAGTCATCAGTTCACCTCAATGTATCTTGACTCTATACTTTGCCGCCGGATTCCATTTGAAAGGCCATATACAGGGGGGCTTCGCATTCTACTCATTCGTTTCTTTCTTGAACAGTCACAGGAGCCCGCTAGTCCGCCGTCGCTGTATTTTACACGAAAGCCCCATTTGCCTGAACTGTAGTCTGTGCGGTCGCGTGGAAGACCCGAACTTCATGAGGAGATTCAAGGCGCTCGATCCAGAGGGAAATGGCTTTCGGCACAGGGCCGCTCGGTGGGTGAGCCGGACACGGCATATATGCCTTTCAGAGAGTAGCGCCACCCTGCGATTTGGAATATACTTCATTCCCAATGACCCCGCACAACGAACCCAGGCGTAGATGCCAAGTTGTTTGCTCGCGCTAAGCACGGGAGGACTACATGGCAGGAAACTCGGCAGCGCAGGAACAGAAGATCGAAAGCACGTCATCGGCGACTACTGGGCTGACACCGGAACAGATCCGGCAGTTCAAAGAGGAGGGCTTTCTGATCGTGCGTCAGATGCTGCCTCTCGATGCGTTTCAGCCTCTGATTGATGAGCTTGCAGAGAAGGTAGACGGTGCGATTGGAGAAGCTGTCCGGCAGGGTCAGCTTGACTCCAGAAAGACCTTTGAAGATGCGCCGTTCGCCAAACGGCTGGCACTGGCCTCCGAAGCCTGTACCGACCGGAACTGGCTGTGGCAGAACTATTTTTCGCGTGGGAAGCCCATATCTGCAGGGATGTTTACGCTCCGTACTACTCCCGTACTATTGGACGCGACCGAATCCTTGATCGGACCGGAGATTCTCGCCCATCCCCAGTTCGCGTTGCGTCCGAAAATGCCCGATCTTGACCAGATGGACATCCCCTGGCATCAGGACCTTGCCTACCTGATACCTGACGAAGCAGGTGAGACCCTTGTCGTCAACTTTTGGATCCCGCTCGTCAGCGCCACCGAGCAAAACGGCTGCATGCAGGTGATTCCAGGCTCCCACCTTGAAGGGCTGATTGCACATGACCTGTGGCTCGAGACACCGGGACACAAGGGGGCCAGAGGAATCGCCGACGCGGACCTGCCTGACTCGAACGTCATCACCTGCGAGGTGGACCCAGGCGATGTCTTGATAACGATGGAGCGTCTGGTACATCGCTCGATTCCAAACCGATCGCAGACGGTGCGCTGGAGCGTCGACACGCGGTACAGCCGCATTGGACTGCCGACAGGCCGGTCCAAGGTGCCGGGTTTTGTCGCCCGCAGCCGTCAACATCCCGACCGGGTGGCCCGCTCGCACCACGATTGGATACAGAATCTGGCGGACGCGGGCCTGGACCGCTGGTTGCAGCCGCTGCAAAATTGAAAGAAGACGAGGCCGAGAGATGACCGAGCACAAATTCAAGCTGGGTATGTACCTGCCGGAGCTGGCTCTCCCCTTCGACGAGTCGCTGGCAAAGGCCAGGGAGACCGGGGCCGACTGCGTATGGTTCAATACACTCGGCGCCGACGGCCCGTCAATGCGCGAGCTGGATGACGCCGCGGTGGACCGCATTGGGGAGCAGGTGGCAAGCCACGGGCTTGAGATCTTCCTGATCAACGTCGGCAATCCGTTCAAGCAGATTCACCTCACCGATCTCGACCTGGACTGTATGGAAGAGCATCCGGAGTTTCGGCAGGACATGGACGACATGGTTCGTTCGATGCAGATAGCGGCGCGCCTGGGGGTGGGCGCAGTAGGCGTATTCACGTTTGCGTGGCCTGGGGAGTATACAGCCGCCAAGCCCACTTGGCCGATGAGGTGGTTAACGCGGGGAGGCCATATCGCCGACGTCGACATGGAGAAGCTGGTGCGGGCCTTTTCGCTTGCTCTTGAGGAGGCCGAAAAGTACGACGTCGACCTGGTGCTTTCGATGATGCCCTGGAACTATACCAATACGACCGGCAACTTCCGGCGGGTGGCCGAGGCGCTCAACTCGCCGCGCATCAAGGTGATGTGGGGGCCGTCCGACAACATGAACTGTGGCGAAGCAGATGTGGCGACGGCGGGATTTCTCAATATTCATCCCTATCTCCACGGGCTGCACCTGAAGGACCTCACCGTCAAGGATGGGTTGCAGCTGGACTTTGCTTACTGCCAGCTGGGCGAAGGCGACGTGGATTATCCCACGATTTTGCGGAGACTGCGAGACCGGCGCAGCGACGCAGTGCTGTCGGTGGCGACGCATTTTCTGCCGCCGAGCGGTTCGCGGGTGGAGGCGATGGAAATCAACTACAGGAAATTAAATCGGATGCTTGGCAATCTCTAAAGCCATATTCTCAAAGGGAACTCTCCAAGCAATCGTATGTGGGAGGGCAAATCAAATGGGCAGGATTACAATTGATCATGTAGCAATTATGGTCAGCGATCTGGAAAGATCGTTGGAGTTCTACAGGGATATTCTGGGTATGGAGGTCGTATCCCCCGAGGAGCACGATGGCGGCCCCATTGATGAGATGACTGCGATGTCAAACGTACACATGCGTGAGTACCGACTGCGCCCTCCTGGTGGCGTAAACGGTCATACGCGCACCTCGGAACAGGGTTTCACCTTCGACCTCATCCAGTGGAT
>VYDA01000063.1 GCA_009843665.1 Caldilineaceae bacterium SB0675_bin_29
GTACAAGCAGGACGGGCTGGCCCTGGCGCTGCTGGTGGTGCGCATGCTGCCCGGGATCACTTTTCTCGTTCCCCTTTTCATCGTTTACAAGCGGCTGGGGCTCTTGGACACGCACGCAGGGATCGTGATCACCCACATTCTGACGGTGTTGCCTCTGATCATGTGGGTCATGATCGGTTTCTTCGAGGACGTGCCGAGCGAGCTTCTGGACGCGGCGCTGATTGATGGCTGTTCGCAGCTGGGCACGATGATCCGCGTCATGATCCCGCTCAGCCTGCCCGGCATCACCGCTGTAGCGATCCTCAGCTTCATTTCCTCGTGGAACAATTTCATCTTTGTGCTGATTCTGGGCGGCTCGAAGACGATGACGCTGCCGCTGGCCGTATACAACTTCCTCACGTACGGCCAGGTGAATTGGGGCGCGTTGTGTGCGGCGGCCACGGTCGTTACGCTTCCGGTGCTGCTGCTTGCTCTGGTGGTCCAGCGCTTCCTGGCGGGCGGCCTGACGATGGGCGCCATTAAGGGGTAGGACTGTCGGATCAATTGAGTGAAGATGCTTGTGGAAACAGGTCATCCTCCCGACGCCGAATAGGTAGATGACGAGGGTAGTGTACTATACCAAGAGAAAATCTATCTTTTGCAAGGGGCCAGATTGACCACAGGCACAGGATGCTTGTGCCCACGTCGGGGACGGTCAGATCAGTTTGTGACGCTTCCCGGTCCTGTTTTCGAGATATGTTTTACATCGTCGGAGAGTTCAATCCCAGAAGGTAGTTGCGAGGCTTGAACGGCAGTAATCCATGGAGGTAGCCTGACGTCGGGCTGCTGCAAAGACAAGCGAGTGAAGAAATCGCAGTTTTCCAACAAAGGAGAAAGTCGATGACAGCAACGCGAAGAATGAGCCGGCGGGATTTTCTGTGGGCTTCGGCAGCCGGATCTGCAGGCATTGTGGCAGCAGCTTGTCAACCGGCTGTGCCGGCAGCGGAAATGGCGGAGGAGGAGGCTGCGGCTCCATCGATGGAGTCGATCGAAATTCGTTTCAGCCACTGGCACGGCGGTTTCTGGGATCCAATTCGTGACGGTATAGGCGAGGCGCACCCAGAGATCACTGCAATCAGCGAGTCGACGCCGTGGGGCGAATACTCGACCAAGCTGCTGACGCAGATGGTGGGCGGAGTGGCGCCAGATGTCGTCATGGTCGACAGCTACTGGCAGGGAGAATGGTTCAAGGTGCTTCTGCCACTAGATGACTCCCTGGACGCACACGGCGTGGACAACAGCAAATGGGACGCGGATCCGTGGATGCAGTGCGGAAATGATGGGAAGATCTACTCGCTCTCCCAGGTCTACTGCCCTAACTGGCAGCTGGTGGTGAACAGAACGCTGGCCGAGCAGGAGGGAATTGATCTGCCCGATTGGGGCGACGACGGACCAGCTGCGAACTACGACGAATGGCGCTGGGACGATCTGGTCGAGCTGCTGCAGGCGACGACGAAGGTCAACTCTGATGGTGAAGTGGAACAGTGGGGACTTGCCAACAGCACCGCGCGATTTGGCGCCACTTCGCTCTATTTCATGTATAGCAACGGCGCCCAAGCATTGGACGACCTGTGGGGTTACAATGAGACCGAGGCGTTGATCGACTCGGAGGAGTCGGTACAAGCGCTGCAGGACTACATCGATCTGACGCTGGTGGACAAGGTTGCACCAACGCCAGCCGAGGCGCAGGCGGTTCAGGGCGGTCTGTTTAATTCGGGCAAAGCTTTCTGCTCGATCAGACACCCGGGCGTTGGAGATCAGCGTGTGAACCAGGAGGCATTCGGACTCTTGTTCATGCCGGTTCCCTGGCGGGAGCACCGCGTCCAGATGATGGGCACGAACTCCTGGGGCGTGTGGAGTGGGAGCGAGAATACGGACGCGTCCGCCACATTCGCCATCTGGGCCACTACCAGTGAAGCGATCAGCGACTGGATTACGCCCAATATCAATCTCACCGGGTACGATATGCGGAAGGCAATCGATAAACTACCCGCTCTGCCGGAAGGATGGATGCGGCGCTTCTACGAGGTCTTCCTGAGCCGGGACGAGCGCTTTACCACGCATCCATCGGCCGCGGAGAACGTGCTCTGGATGCCCAGATGGTACGGGAGGAAGGCGAGGTTCTTCTCCGATACGGTGCGGCGCGAATATGACAAGGTCTTCTTGGGCGAGAAGTCGATGCAGCAGGCCATGTCAGACGCCAAGGTAGAGATCGACGCGGCCCTGGCAGAGGGATAGACACAGACGGCATTGACTACTTCCCGGTGGCCGGCGAGTCGCCGGCCACCGGACACACCTCTCTCTGACCGCGCGCGCTGGATGCGCATGCACTGGACGCGGGCGGCCTAAACTTCAGATGAATGTTCTGGTTACCGGCGGCAGCGGCAAAATCGGAGGGTACGTGCTACGTGAACTCCTGGCGGCTGGCCACACGGTGTCAAACTACAGCCAAACCGCCCCGTTCGTCGAGCCGGTCCGGCATATCGACGGTGACATCACCGATTTGGAACGGATGCGGGAAGCATCTGGGGATCACGAGGCCATCGTCCATTTGGCGGCGGTTCCGGGGCCAGGGATCACGACGCCGGAACGCCTGATGTATGTCAACGACAGGGGCACCTATACCGTTCTGGAGGCCGCGGTGGGCGCGGGCGCAAGGAAGGTCGTTTTTGGCTCCTCCAAGGAGGCGATGAACACGGACTACAGACGGAGCGACACGCGGCCGCGCTACTTTCCGATCGACGAGGAGCACCCGGCCGAGCCGCGTAACGAATACGGAATCAGCAAACTGATCAACGAGATTACGTGTAAACGGTTCACGGAGGCCTACGGCATTCAGACCATCAGCCTGCGCATCAATCACAACTGGTATCTGGACAGGGCAGGGGCGGAGGTCGCGGTACGGTCGGGCTGGAGCCGGGACCGCACTGTGGAAGAGCAGTGGGAGGGATACCGACGCTACATTGTCGATTCCGACCTGGGCCGCTCCAACCTGTGGACTGTCACCGACGCCCGCGATGCGGCACGTGCGTTCAGGTTGGCTGTGGAGAACGAAGCGATTGGACATGAGGTCTTCCTAATAAACGGGGAGGACACCTGCTCGCTGGAGGAGACACCGACCCTGGCCGCCCGACACTATGGCGATGTGCCCCTGCGGCGCCCGCTGACCGGCTTTGACAGCTTTGTCTCGACGGCGAAGGCGCGCAAGCTGCTGGGATACGAGCCCCGTTACACGTGGCGGGAGAGCGAGTTTCGGGAATGGATGGAGGCGCAGCCGTGAGCGTAGCCACGCCGGCCGCCAGCAACGGACGCAGAAGACGGATGTCCCGACTGCGCCTGCGCGAGGCGATTGACGGCTACATCTGCATCGCGCCCTGGGTTTTGGGC
>VYDA01000674.1 GCA_009843665.1 Caldilineaceae bacterium SB0675_bin_29
TAACTCGAGTGTCCGGGCGGGGAAGGAGGAGCCGGCAGAGAGGTCGGCGTAGAGGTTGGGATAGGTGCGGAAGAGTTCGAAGAGTCTTCCGCCGGGCAGCACGGGTCCTTTGGGATATCCGATTTTGTCGTACTGGTCGTCGCCGGAGATGTGGGCCCAGAAGCCGGGCGCGTGGCCGATGAAGACGGTATCGGGACAGGCCTGCAGGGCACGCTCGAAGGAGTCGATGCTGCCGCCGTACCACCAGTCGGTGCGGGGATAGCGGTGGCCCGTGGGAATAGGGTAGTCGATGTGGAAGGTGATTGGCAGGCCCATTTCGCCGCAGAAGCGGAACAGCCGCAGGGCGTCGGGGTTGTCGTAGAGCATGCGGAGTTTGATTTCGCCGCAGACCTGCACGCCGTGGATCTCGATGGCGGCGTGGAGCTGGTCGATGGCTTCGGGGCGGCGGGGATCGGGTGCGTAGCCGAGGACGAAGCGTTCGGGGGCGGCCTGTTTGTAGCGCAGACAGGCTTCGAATGGGACCGGATAGGCGCTGCCGTCGCCAAAGTGCATTGCCCTGAAGTAGCTGGTCGGATTGTATTCGTCCGGCGGGCACTCCCAGGTCAGGAGCCAGGTCTTGTCGATGCCGAAGCGGTCCATGTTGGCGAGGAACTTGGGCAGGTCATGGCCGTGCCAGTCGGGGTGGTTGTGGGCGTCGATGACGGTCATAGGCAGTGCTTCCTGACGGTGCGGTGTTTCGACATCTCAGGACCTGGAAAATTCCGAGAGTTTTCTGGTGGACACGTGTTTCGTTTCGTGTGCGAAAGGCGAGGCAGCGGAACAGATTCCTAGGTGATTGCAAACCGAAGATTCCGGATTGGCTGGGACGCGGGAGTTATTGGGGGTTCGATCTCATAGACATGCTGTCCAAGCCTGACCTAAACTATCACAGTGAGGTGGAATGTTGGCCTTAGATTGTTGGTCGCAATAGGCAGGGAGTCAGTGGGTTGAATTCACGCCGCCCTCCAGGACAACAGGTGGAATGAATGTGACTCTCGCTGCGGCAGGATTTCGGCAATAGGCGAGATGACAGTTGCGATCTAGGGTGGAGTGAATGCTTGGTGGAGCTTTTCGTTTACTACCTCTTCCCATTCTGGCCCGATGCTGCGAATGCGCTCCGCCAGATCAGCGTCAAGAGGAATGGGGAGCATTACTTTCATAGAATTGGCTTCCCTCTTTTGAGAGTGCTGATAGCCCTCGACAATACTTGGAATTACTTCGCTGGCGGGCCGCGCCTGGCTGAACCACTCTTCAGCGAGTTCAATCGTATCGGGGTCGGCTGCAATTCCAGCGTCTATGGCGGCATCTTCCCCATATTCACCTCTAACTTCCTCAAAGGAGTTACCCCGGGATTTACCGCTATTCATAGTTTCTAACCTCTCGGGAGTTGGCTCTGCGGAAGCTGATTAGGCGGATATCCACTCCGCGCCTGGTGAAGACAACTACATGGAGGCGAGTGCCAACACGTCCCACTGCGATGTAGCGCTGCTCTTGCTGCCGATTGTCTTGTCTTACTGTCGAATTCGCCCAATCAAAGCTTCAATTGTTGAGAAGTCGACGCCGTGTTTCTCTCGATTCAGGCGACGTTTCTCCTCGTCCCACTCATAGCCCATACGTTCATTGTAGCTGCAATTGGTGAGTGCGGCAACTTGAAGCTTAACCTCTCCCGTGGCAGTTTGCTGGTAGAGCGGACAGGCAGCGCAGTACACACACACGGCGCGTGAGCCGGAATGCATGGCCGGGCACTGGCAAGCGCGGGCCGTCTATTCGGCGAACTATGGCAGGTAAGGTGACTGGTGCTTAACGTGCCGTAACAGTTCTCGTCGCCCAGAGAAATCGGCAGATCGCGGGCGTGCCAGTCGGGGTGGTTGTGGGTGTCGTTTACGGTCATGAAAAGTTTCTCAGGATGGAGAGGATGGCACCGAGGGCAACCACGGTTATGCAAATAGCCAGGAGAAGCCCAGCAAGGATGGGTGCGACCACAACGATTATGGCCCGCCCCTGAGAAAGGTTGTATTCCACCTTGGTGGCATAGTAGGCGAGGACAATCTGATAGATTCCAAGAATCGCGCTAACACAGCCTCCCAGCACCGGTATGAATCCGAGGATGGAGGTGGCGATCATCAGCGGCGCGGCGAAGGTGGAATAGAGGTAGGAGTAACGCCCGTACTGTCCTCTTCCACCCAGGATTGTTGTGATCAGGTGGTAGATTCCCACGCCGATGAGGAAACTGATGGGCCCAAGTATAATGTAGGCGAAACTAAAGGCGGGTCCTCCGGACGCGTCGGTTTCGACATCTGTCCCGAACTCGTCCTGGACTTCGGGGGGCAGCAGGTCCACAAACTGATCTAACCCGCCCGTTGTGGATGAAAAGATACTGGATCGAAGCGCACCGAGGAGTGCCGCAATAATCGAAGCCGCAATGATCCATTTGAGCGCGGTTGACAGAGTAGCCGAGGCGTTCTCTCGTTGGGCGGCGAAGAACTCTTCGCCAGGCTGGGTCAGTGCATTCACCCACGTCCGAAAGATCAGCTGAATGTCCATTGGAATCTCCTCAGGTTACGAGAATAGGGTCGCTCACAAAGCGACTCAGGCGCCGCCGGGCAAAACTTGGAAAATAGGACAGAGAAATCTTTGGCAGATTATAGGAGGTAACCTTTGCGGGAGCAAGGCAGGGATTGGACCAGACGCTACTTCGAAGACGTACATAAGCCAGAAATCCCTGAAGCCTGGAAACCGCCCCTGCCAGGATAATCCAAGCGGGCGCGGAGGTCAGGGTCGCCGATGGTTTGACTCGGTCAGGTTCGTAGACGTCATGCTCCGGCTTGGCTATTGCAAGAACCCACGCAAGAAACAATTCTTGGTGATCGGTCGCCAGTTCTTTGTCGAGTGCTTCCTGCAGACAGCAGCATTCTGCAGTGAGTTTGAGGTGGAACAGTCATCTCAACAGGTCGCTACAAGACTGGCGATACTCTTCCCTCTGTCTTTGGGATAGTTCTGCCCGATGCCAAAGAGACTCAGGCGCTCTTTACGGCCAGTTTGGATGAAGGAAGCTGCTTGATGGGTAGGTACTTCCCCGACAGATTCTACAGATTCAAGAATCGAATGACGGAGGGGTACATCCCAGATTTGGGGATGGAAAAGTCTGACGGGGAATCAGTGCCAGCGGTGGCTGGAATGGTTTACCGTCTTTTGGCGAGACGCAGTGCAGGCGCCAGGTCTGGCCGTAGGGTGGAGTCCGTCAGTTGGGGAGGGTGCGAGGGCAGGCACAAGGGCGGCACCTGCGGGGATCTGATGGGACTGGCGGGACGTGGTCTGGCCAGACACGTTGGATTAGGCACATGTTACGAATATCGACACCCGGTCGACCAGGGATGTTGT
>VYDA01000516.1:0-1160 GCA_009843665.1 Caldilineaceae bacterium SB0675_bin_29
TAAAGGGGCTGAAGACGCACTTTTTCCTGGCGCAGGGAATCGTGCGGGCATTGGAGGGCGTTGATTTCACGGTACGTCGCGGTCAGACGGTCGGCCTGGTGGGTGAAAGCGGCTGCGGCAAGTCGATCACGGCGCGCTCGATCATGGCAATTGTGCCCTCACCAGGACGTGTGGTCGAGGGTGAAGTGCTCTTCCACCTGCAGAACCAGGAGAATGGCAGCATCACGGACCAGGTCGTGGACAAGACCAAGATCGACGCCATGGGTGCGCAGGCGCGTTCGATTCGCGGCGGTGAGATCTCGATGGTGTTTCAGGAGCCGATGACATCGCTCAGCCCTGTGCACACGATTGGGAATCAGATCATCGAGGCGATCCTGCTGCACCAGGACGTGGACAAGGAGGAGGCCCGCGCACAGGCGATCGACGTGCTGAACAAGGTGGGCATGCCGCAGCCGGAACGCACGATCGACCGCTACCCGCATCAGTTGAGCGGTGGTATGCGGCAGCGCGCGATGATCGCGATGGCGCTATCCTGCCGGCCCAGCTTGCTGATTGCGGACGAGCCGACGACGGCGCTGGACGTGACGACTCAAGCCCAGATTCTGACG
Source organism: Caldilineaceae bacterium SB0675_bin_29 (assembly GCA_009843665.1). Lineage (GTDB taxonomy): Bacteria > Chloroflexota > Anaerolineae > Caldilineales > Caldilineaceae > Bin5. The sequence continues at coordinate 609 of VYDA01000516.1, forward strand.
CTGATGCGTGAGCTGCAGGATGAGCTGGGGATGGCGATCATCTTCATCACGCACGACCTGGGCGTGATCGCGCAGATGGTCGACTACGTGGTGGTCATGTATCTGGGCGAAGTGGTGGAGATGGCTGACGTCGACACCATTTTCTATGATCCCAAGCATCCGTACACGCAGGCGCTGCTGCGCTCGATTCCCCTGTTGGGACGCAAGTCGTCCCAGGGGATTACCAGCCAGTTGACGGCGATTCGCGGCTCGGTCCCGGACCCGTACTCGATTCCGGAAGGGTGTCCGTTCCACCCGCGCTGCCGCAAGGCGATTGCCGGCGTGTGCGATACGCGCAATCCACCTCTGCTGGAACTGGAAGGCGGCCACATGGTCCGCTGTGTGCTGTACGAATAGCGGGCCAAATCCGATTATAGACTGGAATCTTTCTTGGAGGTCGCGCATCGCGACCTCTTTGCATTGCGCCACATCCAAACAAGAAATGAAGACAATTGGAGTAATCGATTTATGAGCACAGAGTTGGACGCTCAGCCGGCCGGGGAGGCGAAAGAG
>VYDA01000516.1:1170-3411 GCA_009843665.1 Caldilineaceae bacterium SB0675_bin_29
GTCTGGCAGGAGTCCGCCCTGCAGGCCGGTTTTGTACATGACTGGCTGGTGGCGGGGCCGCTGGCAACGTCGATCGCGCAGGTCGATGGTTACACGGGCCCGGACTACAAGAACCGGATTGTCGCAGATGTCAGAGCGGCGGCCGCTGCGGGCGGAAACGGTGAGGAGGGGGCGATCCCCACGTCCGCGGAGGTATTCGCGGGCGCGTTGGAGAGGCTCAGTTTTGTCGCTGATCGCGAGGAGACGAGGTGGCGTGTCGTGCGCTGCCTTGACGACCACTTTGTTGACCTGTCTACATTCCAACATACGCCCCACTATCTGCAAGCGTGGGCATTCTGTGTGCTGGAGGTTCCCAGTGCGTGCGAGGTGACCTTTGCGCTGACGACAAACGGCCCGGCGGACATCTGGGTCAACGGGGAAGCGTGCCACCGGGTGGAGCATTTTCATCACCAGCTGCCGGAAACGGTCTCCTTTCCGGCGAAGCTGAAGGCAGGACGCAACGAGGTCGGCGTTTGTTTCGAGGCGGTGGCGCTGCGGGAGTGCCCGTATGTGATGGCGCTGCAGGTGACGGACCAGAGTGAAGGGGACGGGAAGTCAGTTGATGACTGCCGTGTGCTGCTGCCGACTTCGGTGCGGCCGGCGAGCAGGAGGCAGATGCTGGAGGAGATCTTCGACCAGGCCTACCTGGACCGGGACGTATACAGCCGCCATGCGAAGGTGACTGTGAGCTGGCCGGATGGGCAGGCGGTGACGGACGATTTTGCGCTGCGGTTGATGCGCAAAGGCGGGCGCATCTACAGCGAACACCACACGAAGGGCGAAAAGCGGGAAGAGGTGGTGCTGGGGACGGCGTTCCAGTTCCCGCAGGACGACTACGAGGTCTTTCTCTTCCCCAATCCCGAGCACTACTATGTCAACGACCTGCGAGTTGAACGCCGGCTGGACGTTCACATCGTCGGCAACACCGAATATTCCACGGAGCGCTACGGCACCTATCCGCAGCGGCGGCGGGAGGCATTGCTCAATGCCGCGCGGCGCGGCGCGGAAGGCAACGTCTTTTCGGAGATCGCGGCGATGGAACTGGGCATGTGGGACAATCTCAATGAGCAGGTGGTCCTGGACTGTATCGCTTCGATAGACGAGCGGGCCGATTGCAGTGACTTCGACCTGGTGGGTCTGCTGGGCATGGCGGGCCGCTATATTGAGGAGTCGGGGTTTCCGCAGGCGCTGGTCGAGCCGCTGCAGGACTGTTTTCTCAACTTCCGTTACTGGATGGACCAGCCGGGCGCGGATGCGATGTGCTTTTGGTCGGAGAACCATCAGATCCTCTTCCATACCTGCGAGATTCTGGCGGGCCAGTTGTTGCCGGACGAGCTGTTCACGAATGCCGGTCTGACCGGCAGTGAACACCGCGCCAAGGGCGAGGAGCGGGCGCTTTCATGGCTGCGCAAGCGGGCCGCGGGCGGCTTCAGGGAGTGGGATTCGAATACCTATTTTGAGGAGGACGTGCTGGCTCTAAGCCATCTGGTCGACCTGGCAGAGAACGACGACGTGCGCGAGCTGGCGGCGGTTGTGTTGGACAAGATGTTCTTCGGGCTGGCGGTCAATTCTTTCAAGGGGGTGTTCGGTTCCAGCCACGGGCGGACTTATTCACGCTTCATCAAGGATGGTTTTCGAGAGCCGACGTCGGGAATCGCGCGGCTGCTATGGGGAAAGGGGTTCTTCAACCGGAGTATCCGGGGGATCGTGAGCCTGGCGTGCGCGGTCAACTATCAGCTGCCGCCGGTTATCGAGGCGATTGCGATCGACCCGGCAGACGAGATCTGGAGCCGCGAGCGGCACGCGGGCCAGCTGGAGGCGTGGTGCGACCGGGAAGAGGGCAGTTGGGAGGTGAACAAGGTCACGTATAAGACGCCGGACTATATGCTGTGTTCGGCGCAGGATTACCGGCCGGGCGAATCCGGTTACCAGCAGCATATCTGGCAGGCGACTTTTTCGCCGGAGGCGGTAGTTTTTGTTACGCACCCGCCGTGTCTCAGCGAGGACGGCTCTCACCGGCCCAACTTCTGGCATGGGAACGTCGTGCTGCCGCGGGCGGCCCAATGGAAGGACCTGCTGGTTTCGGTCCACCGGCTGCCGGAGGATGACTGGCTGGGCTTTACGCACGCTTATTTCCCGATTTATGCGTTTGACGAGCACGAGATCCGGGAGGGCTGGGCGTGTGCCCGCGTTGGGGAGGGT
>VYDA01000266.1 GCA_009843665.1 Caldilineaceae bacterium SB0675_bin_29
GGCTTGCAGGGCGCTGCGGGTGGGGGAGCGGGCATGGTCGGGCACCTGGCCGAGAACGGTCCACAGTTTGGCCAGTTCGGTTTCGAGGTCGGCGGCGGCGCAGGTGAGGCGCAGGCCGAAAATGGGCGGGAGGAGGTTGGGTTCGCCTGTCGAGAGCGCGCCCATCAGCGAGCTGTCGGACGGAAGTTCGGACGCGTTCAGTACGGAACGGAACTGCTCCAGGAGTGCCAAGCAAAGGGCAGAGCCCTCCCAGGACGTGACTTCGCCGGTGCGGATTTCGAGGACGAGGTCGGGCGCCTGGAAGCTGACCCAGCGCCAGAGGTAGTGCGCCTCCGGGTTGGCGTCGTAGTAGCTGTCTCCCGGGGGCGGGTAGGCGGTGCCGGGGTTGCCGCCGGCGCCGTTTTCGGGTGCGGCGCCGAGGGCGAGGCCGTCAGGATTGGCGCAGGGGACGGCGCTGAGGGCGTAGCGTTGGGTGAGGCCGGAGACAGTGCGATATGAGTGCAGGGCCGCGAGCGCGGCATCGGCGTCTTCCTGTTTGCCGGAGAGGCCGCCTATGAGGACGAGCTGGAGGCGCTCGCCTGCGGGCGGCTGGTCGACGCCGTGCAGGAGGGCGGGGATCTGGCGTTCGGTGCGGGTGACGCCACAGGCATCGAGGTGCCAGAAGCCGGGTGCTTGTGAAAGGAGGGCTTCGATCTGTTCGTCGAGTGTCATGGGACGGCAGTGGTCAGTGGTCAGTGGTCAGTGGTCAGAAAAAATCCTGATCCAAGTTGTGTCGGGCAGTTCAATATTGTTGCTGGCGGGCTCGCATTTTTTGGAGGGAAAATGTATCTGATTCGTAGAATTCGAATAGGGCGGCTTCGCGTGTGCGGACCTCTTCGGCCAGTTGCAGGACGTCGTCGACCTGGTCGGTGGGGATGCGGACGACGCCGTCGGAGTCGGCGAGGAGCAGGTCGCCGGAATGGATGCGCAGGCGACCGGCGGTGACGGGCGCGCCGAAGCGGTTCATGTTGAAGACGCCGTGGCCGGGGACGGTACCCCAGGCCCATACGGGCAGGCCGACGTGGCGGATGCCGACCAGATCGCGCACGGTGCCTTCGGCGATGAAGCCTACGACGCCGAGACGTTTGTGGACGCGTGCCATGCCGTCGCCGATGCAGGCGCCGCGGCCGGGGTTGGTGTCGAGGTCCTGGAAGACGGCGATGAGGGGGCCCTGCTGGCTACCAAGGTAGTCGTAGTAGTCGATCCATTCGAGGGCGGTGGAGTCTTCGTCGTTGGTGGTGACTTCGGCGGTGACGGCGAAGCCGGCGACGAGGCCCATATCGGGCATAAGGCAGCGGATGGTGTGGTCGGTGTAGTCGAGATTGGGCAGGCCCAGTTTGAGGGCGACGGCGTTGAATATGGTGGCGGAGTCGTAACGCTTGAGTGCGTCGATCTGCTCGGACAGCATTCAGGATCTCCTGATTCGATGTATCGTTGACGGGCGTGGGGCGCCTGTCTGGGTGTTGTCAATTTTCGGGTGGTACGGCGGGTTTTCGTTCGTCTCCGTAATGATATAGACAAACGTTTCAGACTGCAACCTTCTATTTTGCGAATTGGGGGAGTTTGGAAAAGGCATTTATCCGCGAAGGGGCACGAAGGGACGCGAAGAAAACCTTGCATGAAAGCGCGTGAGAGTGAAGTGGTATACTGGGCGGCGGGCTTCGGCCTGGTGCACGGACAGCTTCAAGAATGACCAATTCGCCTGACTAAGCCATTGTGGTGACGACAGATGACAGTGAAGATAGAAGTCTCGTTGAGCAGTACCCTTTTTGAAGAGGTGGAAAGCCTTGCGCGAGAATTGGAAATGTCCCGAAGTGAGCTTCTTTCCGCCGCGGTTCAGGAGTTTATCGAGCGTAGTGAAACGAGGCGTATGATGGCAGCGCTCAATGAGGTCCATGGGGAACCTCCTGACGAGGAAGAGCGAGCGACTATGAGACAGATGCTAGAGCTCCATCGAAAGACGTTGAGAGATGATGCGTGGTAAGGTGACAGGGCACAGTCCTCCGTTCACAGTTCAGCTCACTGAAAATCATTGACTTTCCATTTCGAATTACCTACAATTCGGGAATCTGTTGGAGAGCGTTCTGAAGGAGCCCATTCCAATGTGTGACAAGGAAAGAAAAAGGAAGACCTTGCGGGAACTACCTGTTCAATACCTGCCAGACGAAAGAGGGGACGTGCAGAGTGTTCTTGTTCCCATCGATCTGTGGAAGGAACTGCTTGCGCTGTACGAAGCGTCCGGTGAATCTGACGAGGGGAAACAAGCTGAAAATTCAGCCAAACCCCCTTTGACTATGTTTGGCGCCTTCCCGGAATTGGCTGAAATCGAATTCGGAGAAAAGTTTGAAGCAGTCAAACAGCTAGGCAGAGAGAGTATCGATAAACAGTTTGAACGCTTACAGGGCCACAGTTAGGGAATGGCACTGTACACTGCCGACACGCATGCTTTGGCTTGGTACTGGTCCGGCTCCGAACGGCTCAGCCTATTGGCCCGAGAGATTCTGGACGGGGCAATGGGCTCGCTGCATGAGGTTATTGTCTCGCCTCTCGTCTTGGCCGAACTCGTCATTATCGCCGAAAAACAGCGTGTCGTGTTCGACCTCTCTGCAGCGATCATCATGCTGCAAAATGCTCCCGGCTTCCGCTTGGTTGACCTTTCGGCGCGGACGGCGCTACTAACGCAGCAGCTTGACATGCTACCAGACATCCATGACCGTCTCATCGTCGCAACAGCCCTTGAACACGGAGCAACTCTCCTGACCGCCGACGAAGCCATCATCGTTGCAGGGATAGTCCCCGTTGCTTGGGAGTAGTCCTGTTGCTGAGTGGTCCAGGTAACTTCGCGGCACGTACAGGAACCTATATTTATGGGGCGACTGTGGGTTCAGTCAACTTCCCGTCTCTCTGCACCGGATCTATCTTCAATCCGCGCGTCCGGCCAACTCAGCACACCCTCGCGCAGGGCGATGCCGAGGCCGGGCTTTTCGGGCAGGGAGAGCATGCCGGCGTTGATGGGGATGCGGTCGGTGACGAGGTCGTTGTACCAGCCGTTGTAGTAGGCGCGGACGGTTTCGAGGTTCATGGCGTTGGGGACGTGGAGCATGAGGTGGGCGGCGGCCCAGAGGGCGACGGGGCCGGTGGCGTCGTGGCCGGTGACGGGGAGGTAGTAGGTGTCGGCCTGGGCGCAGATTTTGCGGGTTTCGGTTATGCCACCGGTCCAGGAGATGTCGGGCATGATGATGTCGGCGGCGCCGGCCTCGACGACGCGACGGAAGCCGAAGCGGGTGAAGAGGCGCTCGCTGACGCAGAGAGGGATGCGGCTTTCGGCTTTGAGGCGGGCATAGGATTCGACGTTGTCGGGCGGGATC
>VYDA01000341.1 GCA_009843665.1 Caldilineaceae bacterium SB0675_bin_29
CGCCCCTTCTCCCGTCCACCGTCGTCACGCTCCACGATATCGGCTATCGCTACTTCCCACGCTCTCATACCCCCGTCCAGCGTCTCTACCTCGATCTCTCCACCCGCTGGAGCGCCGCCGCCGCAACCCGCATCATCGCCGTCAGCCGTCACACCGCCGGCGACCTGCAGCGCTTCTACGGCGTGCCCGAAACCAAAATCCATGTCATCCACGAAGCGCCGGTGCCGCGAACATCCGCTCCCGACCAGGACGCGGCTGCTGCGCCTTCCTACCAGCGTCCCTTCGTGCTCTACGTCGGCACCATCCAGCCCCGCAAAAACCTCCTCCGCCTGATCGATGCCTTCGCACGCCTCATCCAGCGGCAACAAATCGGCTGGGACCTCGTGCTCGTAGGCCGCTGGGGCTGGCTCAGCCAGGAGTACGAACGCCATGCCGCCGCCAAAGGACTGGCCGGCCGCGTCCACTTCCCCGGCTACCTGTCCGACGCCGCCGTGGCCGCGCTCATGCAAAAGGCCCTTTTCTTCGCCTTCCCGTCCCTATTCGAGGGCTTCGGTCTGCCCGTACTCGAAGCCCAAACCACAGGAGTCGCCGTTATGTGCGCCAAAAACTCTGCCCTGCCCGAAATCGCCGGGGACGCTGCCCTGCTCGTCGATCCCAAGGACGTCGACGACATCGCCAAGGCCATGCTGCGCCTCAGCCAGGACGAGAACCTGCGGCAGGAGCTGATCGCCAAAGGCTATGAAAATGTCAAACGTTTTTCGTGGGAAAAAGCCGCCCGCGAGACGCTGGCCGTGCTCGAAGAGGCCGCCGCCAAGAAATGAGCTCTCCGCGGGAGCAGGGTTGGGCATCAATAGAGATTCTGGGCGTCCGCGTCGACTGCGTCGACTTCCAGCAGACCCTCGACGCAGTCAGCGGCTGGATCGCGCAAGCGCAGGCCGAAAAAAGAGCCAAGAGTCGTGAGAAGACTGAGAACACCGGTCCTTCCGCTGACAACCGTTCGGAAGATGCAAACAGCGGCGGCCAAACTCACCCCTCGCAGCCCACCCGCCAGGTCTGCACCGTCAACCCCGAATTCATCATGACCGCGCGCCGCCATCCCACCTTTGCGCAGATCCTGGCGGCAGCCGATCTCTGTACACCCGACGGTGTCGGCGTGCTCTGGGCCGCACGCCGTGCCGGTGTACGCCTCAACGAACGTGTAACTGGCTCCGATGGCATATACCGCCTTTGCGAACGGGCCGCCGCCCAAGGATGGCGCGTCTTCTTCCTCGGCGCCGCCCCCGGTATCGCCGAGCGCGCCGCCGCCGAACTGGCCCGTCTCCATCCCCGCCAGGACATCTGGATTCACCAACATAGGGAGGAGTTGCCGGTCGCCGTCGCCCTCGGCATCGGCGGCGCCTTCGACTTCGTCGCCGGCATTACCCCGCGCGCGCCCTTCTGGCTGCGCCGCCTCGGCCTCGAATGGCTATACCGCCTCGCCCGCCAACCCTGGCGCTGGCGCCGCATGGCCGCCCTGCCGCTCTTCGCGTTGCTTGTCCTGCTGCAATGGGCCCGCCCGCGGCCGGCAAACGAATAGTGCCACCCTTGGTGAGCGCCCACCACCCGCGACGAAAAACCCGATCCCCCCAGACCCCTATTCGATATAATCCGGGTCCTCCCGGACAAGGCCTTCCATTCCAGGCGGGATGTCACCGGTAAACTGATTGCCGGTGAGATCAAACTCCGTCAGGTTGGGTAGCTTTTCCAGGTCGGGTGGGATCCTACCCGTCAATCGGTTATCGGCCACACACAGACTTGCCAGTTTGGTCAGATTGCACAATTCAGATGGCAACGCCCCTTCCAGCCGGTTGCCAGACAGTTCCAGCACTTCCAGGTCGGTAAGTTCACCCAGTTCGGGCGGGACAGATCCCGAAAGCTCGTTGTTATAGAAACTTAAGAGGTACAATTTGGACAGTTGGCCGAGGGTCGGCGGTATGGGACCCGTCAGTCTGTTGTTTCCAAGATCCAGCTCGCATAGCTCAGTGAGCCTGCCCAATGTGGGCGGAATCGCCCCTGTCAGGCGGTTGCCGCTGAGACGCAGGACTTGCAGATTCCTGAATCGACCTAACGCCGGGGGTATGAGTCCGGTAAGTTGGTTGCCGTCAAGCTCCAACCAGTGCAACGCGGACAGTCTGGCCAGTTCAGCGGGAATCCTTCCGGCTAGCATCAGCCACGTCAGGTTCAAACCAATTACACGCAGCACTTTCTCCTCTGGGTCGGTGGCGACGCCTGCCCACTCGCTCAGCGGCACGCGTCTGTCCCAGTTCAACACGCCGTTCCTGTCCAGGGTACCCTTTACCCTCAGGAGGATGTCAAAGTCCCCTGACTGTCGGGGATGCGTTCCTTTACGCTGCCCTTGCCCTCTTCTTTGTTCGCTCATGTTCCTGCTTGCCCCTGCTTCAGTTCATCTGCCGCGTTCTCGCTCCCCGCTGGCCTTACAACGCAACTGTGAATCGAGGTCCGCCGGTCAGTCGTGGAATGCCGCGTAACCCCGCCTTCCTCAGTTCCGGCAAACTGCTTGGCACAGAGGAGTTTCCTCCTGACAGTAGGTTCGCTGCGATGTACGGAATACTGTGCCCCGCGAGCCCGTGCAAACTGTCCGCAGTCGCCTCCCGTCGGCTGGTCGCCCTGGAGTAGAATTGCACCATTCCTGAGATGGCCCCAATAACAGCCTCGCCCCTCTTGTCGAACAGTTTGGTCGATTTCGGCAAGAGCCCGGCACGCGAAGAAACGCGATATGGCGAATGCAGTTTACATATGGCCAGAGGATGCCTGCCATCTGCTTTCCACGCGTATGGCATCGCCGCCGCTCACTCCACCCACGCCGCGACCTGCTCCCCAACCCGCGCCACCGCGCTCGCGCCGTCCTGCTCGCCCGTCAGCACCCGGTTCACCTCAACAAAATAGACCAGCGAAATCTCAGTGTAATACCCGCCCGTCATCGCCGCCGGCCGCGCCACCGCGTGCTCGGCCAGGCTCTCCGCGATCTGCGCCGCCGCCGGAATGCGCGCCTGCACCTCCTCATCCTCATACAGCACCGCGATCCCCGGCGGCGTACCATCCGCCAGCGCCCGCCGCCGCTGCGCCCTCGCGTCGGTCAGACAGCGGGCCGCATCCGCCGCCGCATCCTTGTACCGGCTGTAGCGGCTCACCCCAATCTGCTGCCCCCCAACTACGCTCGCATGCCGCGCCTCCGCGCCGTCCCCCTTGGGCATACGCGTCACGCCGAACCGGTCGCGGATCGGGCTGTCCTCCGCCTGGCCCAGCCCGTAGGCATACGGCCAGTTGCGCATGAAAGCAGCATTGCCGTTCTGGAACTGCCAGCGCGCATCCTCCTCCTGAAAGACCGTCACTGCCTCCGGAC